>JBGTEW010000158.1:0-2982 GCA_041747615.1 Burkholderiaceae bacterium
GATAGTGAGCGTTGAAGACAACCGACTGCTTGTCGACCTCGGCCCAACGCACACGCAAAGGCACTTTGTGCCGAAAATCGGCATACGCCACTACTTCGCACCTTTGTTCGCGTCGCCGGCAATGACGAACGTGATTCGCGCAGGATCGATGTACTTGCGGAACGCGTCGTTGACCTGTGCCAGCGTCACTGAGCGCAACCGGTCCTCGAACTGTTTCGAGAACGCGAAAGTGCGGCCGAGATCCATATTTGCCGCCCAGGCATTGGCAAGCACGTTGTCCTGAGAGCGGTTCGTCGCACGCTCCTGCAGCGTCCCCTTTTTCGCGTCGTCGAGTTCCCTTGCGGTAAAGCCGTCGCGCCGGGCGCGCTCGATCTCTTCGCGGATTGCCTGCTCGGCCCGGTTCGCATTCTGCGGCGCGGTCAAAGCTGCGAGCGACCATGACGACACTTTGTAGCGCGAGCCAAGCGTCAGCCCGGTACCGGCTCCATAGCTGATGCCATCCTTTTGTCGCAGGCGTTCGATCACGCGGTTCGACAGCCCTGCCCCGCCGCCGAAAATATCATTGGCCAGCACGAGTGCGGGCGCGTCGGGATCGTCGTCCCGCAAAGGAAAATCAATACGCCCGCGAATAAACGCGTTTTCCTTGTCGGGCGTATTGACGGTCAGGCGCGCAGGTGCGACTTCCCGGTACTCGCGGTCGAGCCTCGCGTACGGCGCTTTCGATTGGTAGCCGGTGAACAGTTCGTTGACCAGCGCTTCGATCTGCTTGGCATTGAAGTCGCCGACGATCGCGATCTCGCCGCGCGCGGTGCCGTAAAAGTCGTCATGAAAGCGGCGCGTTGCATCCAGGGGCGTCTTCGGAATGCTGTCGATCCGGGTACGCAGCGAGATGTAGTGGCGTGGGTCACCCGCCGGGTACGTGTTGAAGTGCGATGCGAGCACGTCGCGCGAGACGGCGCTGGGATCGTCGAGCTGCGCCGCCAGTCCGGTCAGCGCCTGTTGCTGCAACTGCTCATACTCAGCCGGCGGGAAGCTGGCGGCGCGCATTACATGCGCGAGCAGCCGCAAGGCGTCCGGGAGGTTGTCGCGCGTCGTCTGGAAGCCCGTAAGCCCCCCGGTGATCTGCAGCCGCGTGATCTCGTCTGCAATCTGCTGCCGGCTCAGCTTGTCGGTGCCGCGGCTGAGCATCGCCGACGCCAGATCACTCTCGATCATGCGTCCGGTCAGCGACTCTGGGCTACCCCACTGGAAATTCGTTTGGACGTTGACGGTGTTGCCGCGGTTCTGCTTCGGCAGCAGCGCCACGTTCAGGTCGCCGAACGCCAGCACGCGCGTGCGCTTGTCGATGTTCTCCTGGGTCGGGTCGAACGCTTCGCCAACGCTGCCCTTCTCTGACGGCTTGTAATCGGCCAGCACCTGCGCCGGGGTCGGCGTCGCAGGAATGGCGGCGCGCTGCGGAGAGTCATCGGGGATGTAGAAGCCGACCACCCGGTTGTCGCGTACGAAGTAGCGTGTCGCCGCTTTATCGACGTCGGGTGGGCTCCACTGGGCAAGCCGGTCGCGGCTGAAGAAGAACAGGCGCCAATCCCCGAGCGAGATGTATTCCGACAGGCCGATCCCGAACTCCTGCGGGTTTGCCAACGCGCGGTCGAACTGCGTCCGCTGCTTCTGCACCTGCCGCGCGAGTTCTGCCGCGCTTGCCGGCGATGTGCTCCAGCTCCCTTCGATGACGTCGATCATCGTCTGCCGCACCGGCTCCAGCAGCTCGCCCTTCTTCACGACGGCGCCGAAGATGACGAAGCCGGGGTCATGCGCATCGATGTTGAAGGCGAACACTTGCGCCGCCTTGCCGGTCGCCACCAGCGCCTGGTGCAGCCTGCCGTTCGGCGTGTCGCCCAGGATGTCGGCTGCCAGTGCGGTGGGCTGCAGTTCGGGATGAAGCGCCGACGGCACGCGATAACCGATCAGCACGAGCTGTATCTCGCCGGTGCGGCGCACGCTGAAGGTGCGTTCGCCGTCGTGCGTCGGTTCGACGGTCCACAGCGCCGGCAGGGTGCGCTTCGGTTTCGGAATCTTGCCGAAAGCCTGCGCGATCCACTGCAACGTCCGGCGCTCGTCGAAGCGGCCCGCAACGGTCAGCACTGCGTTGTCGGGCTGGTAATACAGGCGATAGAACGCCTGCAGGTTTCCGATACGCACGTTCTCGATGTCCGAGCGTGCGCCGATCGTCGAGTTGCCGTAGTTGTGCCAGTCGAACATCACCGCCTGCATGCGCTTGAACATCACCTGACTCGGGTTGTTCTCCCCCGATTCGAATTCGTTGCGCACAACGGTCATCTCGGAATCGAGGTCCTTTTTCGCGATGAACGAATTGATCATCGCGTCGGCCGACCAGTCGATCGCCCACTTCAGGTTGTCGTCGCTTGCCTGGAACGTCGAGTAATAGTTGGTACGGTCGAGCCAGGTCGTGCCGTTGTTCTGGAAGCCGCGCCGCGTGAACTCGGCATCGGGCTTCGGAAAATTTCTCGAACCCTTGAAGATCAGGTGCTCGAGCAGGTGCGCCATGCCGGTCTCGCCATAGTTCTCATGGCGCGAGCCGACCTTGTAGGTGATGTTGACCGTGGCCGTCGGCTTCGAAGGATCGGCAAACAGGATGACCTTTAACCCGTTTGCCAGTTGATACTCGGTGACGCCTTCCACCGTCGGGCCGCGACCAATTCCTGCAGGCAGAGGCGTCGCCGGCTGCGCCAGCAGTGCACCCGATCCAGCCAGCAGAAGGCCGACGGCCAAGATTCGCCAGTAAACCAACATCGTGTTATCTCCAGAGGTCGAGCGTCTAGAAGTCGAGCGTGATTTTGCCATTCGCCCTAAAGGGCGCTAAAGGACGGGTCGGGAAAAGCTACGTGGGCGACGGCGGCCGCGCAGCGGGGCGTGCCGCGTACGGGTCTGCCGGGGCGGCGCCGCCCAACACTGCTTCGAAGC
>JBGTEW010000159.1:0-6763 GCA_041747615.1 Burkholderiaceae bacterium
CCGAGGCCGCGGAGGAAGCCAGCACCCGAGATCAGGCTGTCGTGCGTGAGCTGCGCGTGCAGCGCGGGGCAAAACTCGGCCCCGCGATGGGGTCGGGAGAGGGCGCCGCCTGGTGCCAGGTCACGGCGCGCTCCATCGCGCCGGGCGAGTTCGTGCTGGTCATTGCCGATATCGACACTTTGAAGCAGCGCGAAGCCAACGCTCTGCACGAAGCGCAGCACGACGAACTAACCGGGTTGCCGAATCGCCGGCTGCTGGCCGAGCGTGCAGCTGCTGCGCTCGCAACCTCGGAATTGCGTCAAGTCAGCTGCGCGGTACTGGCAGTCGACCTGGACGGCTTCAAGGACATCAACGATCGGTACGGGCACGAAGTCGGTGACCTGATGCTGCGCGAGATCGCGGTGCGGCTGACGCGTGTGATGCGCCCGCAGGATACGGTCGCGCGCCGCGGTGGCGATGAATTTGCGGTACTGGCCCCCGATGTCGGTGCGCGGCTTGAAGTGGAGAAGATTTCGCTGCGGCTGCTGCAGGCGATTTCTCAGCCGGTCGTGCTGCCCGGCGAGGCCAATGGCGAAGCGCCCGGCACCTTGCCGCCGCTGACTGTGTCAGCCAGCATTGGTGTCGCGCTCGCACCGGAGCAGGGGCGAGATCTCGAGCGCCTGCTGCAACTGGCCGATCTCGCGATGTATGACGCCAAACTCAAAGGCAAGAATCGCTTTGCGTTTGCGCACGGTGTCGGTCTTCCGAACAACGTAACACCGCTGGTACCGAGAGCTACGCGCGCCTGACCGGCAGCGCATCGTTGCATACACTGCGCGGCACGTGAGCAGGATCTGCCACAGTCGCCAGACCGACACGCAAGGACCCGTTATGCAATCGATGACCCACTTGTTCGCTTTGATCGGCCGCATCCTGATCGCTGCGTTGTTCCTGGACTCCGGGTTCGGCAAGATTGGCGGCTTTCAGGGGCTGATCGGCACGGTGGCATCGAAGGGATTTCCGGTGCCCGAGGTTTTCGCGGCACTGACTATCGTGCTGGAGTTGGTGGCCGGCCTGATGCTCGTCGTCGGCTGGAAGGCGCGCTGGGCTGCGCTCGCCCTGGCGGCTTTCACGGTGTTGCTGTCATTCCTTTTTCACAACTTCTGGGCTATGCCTGAAGCGCAGGTCGCCATGCAGAAGATCCAGTTCCTGAAGAACATGGGCATGATCGGCGGCCTGCTTTACATAGCAGCGTTCGGCGCGGGCCGATTCAGCGTCGATAAGCGATAGCGGTCAGAGCAGCACCCGCTTTAGAAACTCGGCTATGTCGCGAATCTCCTGCTCGCTGACTGAGTGAGGCATCGCGTACTGATGCCATTCGACCGCATAGCCTGCTGCCGTTAACGCATCGCGCGAAGCGACAGCACGCACCAGCGGAACGGTCGGATCGGACGTGCCGTGCGCCATGAAGATCGGCACCGCTTCACTGGTGCCAGCTCTTTCCCTTTCGAAGCTCGCGGCCAGCGGTAGATAGCACGACAGCGCGATGATTCCAGCCAGCGGCTCGGCCTGTCGTAGCCCAGTCTGCAGTGCAATCGCACCACCCTGCGAAAAACCGGCCAGCACTATCCGCGATGGAACGATATTGCGCTTGACCTCGCGCGCAATCAACGCCTCGACCTGCTGCTGCGACGCGCGTATTCCCTTCTCATCTTCGCGGCGAACCAGGTCCGTGCCAACGATGTCGAACCAGGCCCGCATCACCGCGCCGCTGTTGATGGTTACCGGCATCGTCGCTGCGTGCGGAAACACATATCGCGCGTTCGGCGCACCGAGCGCCTGCAACTCGCGCACCACGGGCACGAAGTCGTAACCATCGGCGCCGAGGCCATGCAGCCAGATAATCGACGCGGCAGGATCGCTGCCGGTCGTCAGTTCTACGGATTCAAGAATGACAGCTCCTCATGATTTTGCTAGCTAACCGACGCGCTGCGCAGACTTCGGCCGAAACGCCGTGACTACCGACTCGTTTGTTTCCACATACGGCCCGCGGATCAGGTCGATGCAATAAGGGACGGCGGCGAAGATCCCGTGCACCTTCTGCGCGCCGTCCGAAGCCTTCAGGCCCTCGAGCGTCTCGGCAATCGCCTTCGGCTGGCCCGGCAGGTTCAGGATCAGCGCCGCACGATCGTCGGCTTCCCGCAGCACCCCGACCTGTCGCGAAAGGATCGCTGTCGGCACGAATTCGAGCGAGATGCGGCGCATCTGTTCGCCGAAACCGGGCATCACGCGCGTAGCGACTGCCAGTGTCGCCTCTGGCGTAACGTCGCGCCGCGCAGGTCCGGTGCCGCCGGTGGTGAGCACGAGATCGCAGCCGACATCGTCGACCAGCTCGATCAATGTCTGTTCGATCGCCGGTCGATCGTCGGCAATCAAGCGTTCATGGACTTGAAACGGCGTCTTCAGTGCGCGCGCGAACCACTCCTTCAAGCCGGGCAGCCCGAGGTCGATGTAGATGCCGTGCGACGCGCGATCCGAGATCGACACCAGCCCCAGGATCAGCTCGTTGGCAAACGCGCGTTTAGCTTTCATCAGCCGCCGTTTGGTTCCGCAGGTCGTGTTCCAGCGCCTGGTGCAGACGACGATAGATTTCGCGCGCATGCTTGGGCGCGTGCCCCGATTCGCGTTCACGGCGCGCCGCCCGGATCGCAGACCGCAGCCATTGCGCATCCGCATCCGGGTATTCGGCGATGAACGCAGTTAGCGCGTTATCGTCGTCGAGCAGTCGGGCGCGCCAGGTCTCAGCGCGGTGCATCAGCGACACTGCCGCGCGCGATTCTCCGCTGACACGTTCAAGCGCGCTGCGGATCGCATCGGCATCGACCTGTCGCATCAGCTTGCCGAGATACTGCATGTGCCGCCGCCGCGCTTCATGCGCCGTGACTCGATGCGCAAAGTTCACCGCTTCGCGCAGCTCTTCCGGCAGGTCGAGCCGGGCAAACTGATCGCGGTTCAGCTCGACCAGCTGCTCGCCGAGTGCCTGCAACGCCTGCATTTGCCGTTTCCGCTCGGTCTTGCTCGGACGCTCGCCGCTGTCTGCATTCGCAGCGTCGATCGGTCGCTGTTTCATCGTTGTTTATCATACCGTCGTGACCCCGTTTTCCCTCTCCGATGAGCGCCTGCGCGAGCTTGCGCAGGACGTTCTGCGGCACGCCCGTACGCTGGGTGCGACCGACGCCTCTTGCGAGGTCAGTGAATCGACAGGCCTGTCGGTGTCGGTGCGACGAAACAAGGTCGAAACGATCGAGCGGACGCGTGACAAGGGGCTCGGCGTCTCGGTCTATATCAACCAGCGGCGCGGCAACGCTTCGACGTCTGACTTCGCGCCGCCGGCACTGCAGCAGGCGGTTGAGGCGGCCTACAACATTGCCCGATTTACCGCGGAGGACAGTGCCGCCGGCTTGCCGGACCCCGACACGCTGCAGCGTTTGCCGCGCGATCTCGATCTGTTTCATCCGTGGGCACTCGATACTTCCGCGGCGATCAGGGTGGCGCAACGCGGCGAGGCGGCGGCATTCGCCGTCAGCCCGCAGATCGTCAATTCGGAAGGCGCAAACGTTTATACGTCGTCCGGTCATTTCGTGCTGGCGAACACGCAGAACTTTGTCGGCGGCTATGCCTACACGCGCCATTCGATTTCGGTCGCGCCGATTGCTCGCGGGGCGGCGGGAATGCAGCGCGACGACTGGTATTCATCTTCTCGCATTGCCGAAGAACTGGCCTCGCCGGAATCGGTTGGCGACTATGCAGCGCGGCGCGCGCTGGCGCGCCTGTCGGCACGCCAGTTGAAGACCGCGCAGTGTCCGGTGCTGTTCGAAGCACCGCTTGCCTGCGGCCTGCTCGGCAACTTCGTGCAGGCGGCAAGCGGCGGTGCGCTGTACCGAAATGCCTCATTCCTGGTCGACGCGCTCGGCAAGAAGATATTTGCCGATCACGTAACCCTGCACGAGGACCCGTACCTGCCGCAGGGGGCGGGGTCGAGCCCGTTCGACGAAGAGGGGGTGCGCGGAATCAAGCGCGACATTGTGGCCGCCGGCGTGTTGACCGGGTACTTCCTGTCGACATATTCGGCGCGCAAGCTCGGCATGCAATCGACCGGCAACTCGGGCGGTTCGTACAACCTTGAAATCAGGTCAAGCGCCACCCGGCGCGGCGACGACTTGCCGGGAATGCTGCGGCGGATGGGAAGCGGCCTGCTGGTGACCGAACTGATCGGCCAGGGCGTCAATTACGTTACCGGCGATTACTCGCGTGGAGCCAGCGGCTTCTGGGTGGAAGGCGGTGAGATTCGCTATCCGGTCGAGGAGATCACGGTCGCCGGTAACCTGCGCGACATGTATCGCAACATCGTTGCGGTCGGCAACGACCAGGTCACCCGGGGCAGCAAGATCAGCGGCTCCCTGCTCATTGACGGCATGACCGTCGGCGGCGCGTAACTCGTTTCACCGGATTTGCGCCGGGCAAGCCCGCCGTTACACTTGCGCGCAGAGCGGGAGCGAGACCGCCTCGCTTTCGGAATTCACAAGGGAGACACCATGCAACGTCGTTCGTTTTTGAAGAACGCGACAGTCGGAGCAGCGGCCGCAACCATCGCCGCACCTGCTATCGCGCAAGCCGGGCAGATTCGCTGGCGCCTGGCCTCGAGCTTTCCCAAATCGCTGGACACGATCTACGGGGCGTCCGAAGTCTTCGCCAAGTCCGTCTCGGACAGCACGGGCGGCAAGTTCACGATTTCGACGCACCCTGGAGGCGAGTTGGTGCCGCCCTTCGGTGTGGTTGACGCCGTTCAAAATGGAACCGTCGAATGCGCTCATACCGCGCCGTACTATTTCTTCGGCAAGGACGAAGCCTTTGCCTTCGACTGCGCAGTCCCGTTCGGTCTGAACTCGCGCCAGCAAACTGCCTGGATGTACGAAGGCAACGGCATGAAGCTGATGCGCGACTTTTACAAAGCGTATTCGATTTACAACCTGCCGATGGGCAATACCGGCGCGCAGATGGGCGGGTGGTACCGCAAGGAGATCAAGTCACTCGCCGATCTGAAAGGGCTGAAGATGCGCATCGGCGGCTTCGGCGGCAAGGTGCTCGAGCGCATCGGCGGTGTACCGCAGAATATTCCGGGTGGAGAAATCTATCCGGCGCTCGAAAAAGGGACGATCGACGCCGTTGAATGGGTCGGGCCGTACGACGACGAGAAGCTCGGCTTCAACAAGGTGGCGCCCAATTACTACTATCCGGGCTGGTGGGAAGGCGGACCGCAGCTGTCGCTGTACGTGAATCAAAAGGCGTGGGATGCGCTGCCGGCCGATTACAAGGCGATTGTCACTGCGGCGGCTTCGCATGCGCACGTGGTGATGCAGGCGCGCTACGACGCTAAGAATCCGGATGCGCTGAAGCGCTTGGTGGCCGGCGGCGCGCGCTTGCGTCCGATGCCGCGCCCGGTCATGGAAGCGGCGTTTAAGGCATCGGAAGAGGTCTACAGCGAACTGTCAGCGAAAAACCAGAACTGGCGTCGCATCTACGAGGACTGGTCAAAGTTCCGCGCCGACCAGGTGCTGTGGTTCCGCATCACCGAGCGCGAGTTCGATAACTTCATGGCGGCACAGAGGCTCGACGGCACGTCCAGCGCAGCAGCGAAGGGCGCACCGGCGAAGGGCGCACCGGCGAAGGGCGCACCAGCGAAGAAGGCGGCACCCTGACGCAGCGAGCGTCGCCGAACCGCAAGCCCCGCGTAGTGCGGGGCTTTTTTTTACTTCTTAGTGTCGATGCCGAGCGAGCGCAGGATTGCCTCGTTCGGATCCTCGACGGCGCCTCCTTTGCCAGCATCGGGCGAAGGATCGGCGCCGGGCTCGGGCGGCTGCAGGTCGCGTGTCGGATCGATCTCGTAAACCGGGCTGTCCGGGATTTCGATCCGTACCTTGTCCAGATCGACCGGCGTCAAATCCCCGAGCGCCCATAACACCATCTCCGGAAAGGCGATCAGGACTCCGACCATGATGCACTGAATCACCACGAAGGGCACCGCTCCCCAGTAGATCTGACCGGTGGTCACGCGCAGGATCGGCTTGCTCGTGATCTTGTCGATGTAGTCCTCGTTCGGCGCCACGCTGCGCAGATAAAACAGTGCAAACCCGAACGGCGGGTGCATGAACGAAGTCTGCATGTTGACGGCGAGCAGTATGCCGAACCAGATCAGGTTGATGTCGAGCTTCTCTGCGACGGGCGCCAGCAGCGGCACGATGATGAACGCCAGCTCGAAGAAGTCGAGAAAGAACGCGAGCAGGAACACCAGGATGTTAACGACGATCAGAAAGCCGACCTGCCCGCCAGGCAGATCGGCCAGCAGATGCTCGACCCACTTGTTGCCGTCCACCGCCTGAAACGCAAGGTTGAAGATCGTCGCGCCGATCAGAATGAAAATCACGAACGTCGAGAGTTTGGCGGTCGAGTCCATCGCCTGCTTCAGCAGCGACCAGGTCAGTCGCCCGCGCGAGAGCGCCATGATCAGCGCACCGAGCGCGCCCATCGCGCCACCCTCGGTCGGCGTGGCGATGCCGAGAAAAATGGTGCCTAGCACGAGGAAGATCAGCGCCAGCGGCGGAATCAGCACGAAGGTGACGCGTTCGCCGATCTTCGACAACAGATTGAGGCGCAGAAAGCGGTTGGCCACCGCCAGCACGAACGCAAATCCGAGCGAGAACATCATCGACAGAATCACCAGCTC
>JBGTEW010000160.1:0-3861 GCA_041747615.1 Burkholderiaceae bacterium
ACAGCGAGACCGGCCGCGCGCGCGCTGCGGGCGGCAACTCAGCGGTAGCTGATGCGAGGGTCGAGCCAGCCATAGATCAGGTCTGCAAGCAGGTTGAACAGAATCACGAGACAGGCGAACACGAAAGTCACCGCCATGATCACCGGAGTGTCGTTGCGCAGGATCGCGTCAATCAGCAACGAGCCGATGCCGGGAATTCGAAAGATCTGCTCGGTGACGATGGCACCACCGAACACCGCCGGCATCGTCAGCGCGACCAGCGTCACCACCGGTATCAGCGCGTTGCGTACCACGTGCTTCATCACTACGACGCGCTCGCGCAGGCCTTTGCTGCGCGCGGTCGTCACGTAGTCGAGGCGGATCACGTCGAGCACCGCCGAGCGCACGTAACGAGTCCAGCTCGCGCCCTGGAACAATCCGAGCACGGTGATCGGCATGATCGACTGCTTGAACTGCTCCCACCACCATTGCGCACCGGTGGCGCTGAGATCGGCGCGGTAAACGAACGGCAGCCAGTTGAGCGTGATCGAGAAGATCAGGATGAACAGGATACCGGTGAAAAAAGTCGGCAACGAGAAGCCGACGAAGGCGAGCGTGCTGGCGATGCGGTCGAACAATGAATACGGGCGTGTCGCCGAGTAGATGCCCACCGGCAGTGCGACCAGCAGCGCGAGCACCTGCGATGCTCCGATGATCGCCAGCGTGACCGGCACGCGCTGCAGTATCAGCGTGTCGACATCGACCCGGCTGACGAACGAGTAACCCCAGTCGCCCTGCAACATCGCAGCGAGCCATCGAAAGTAGCGTTGCCAGACCGGGTCGTCGAGGCCGAACTTCTCGCGCAGCATCTGGCGCACTTCGGCCGGCACTGCGGGATTGGTTGCAAGCTCCTCGAACGGGTCGCCCGGCGCCAGCGCGAGCACGGTGAACAGCACAACGCTGATGCCGAGCAGGCTCGGCAGCGCTATCAGCATGCGCCGCAGGATGTAAGGACCCAAGGACGACTTTCCTGACTTCCTTAAAGCCGGCTAACTACCACGGGCGCCGGTCAGCGCCCGTGGTCCTCTTTTCAGTTACCGGCGTCGCGGTGCCAGTCCTTCAGGTTCCAGAAGTCATTGTCCCAGCCTGATAGCGGCGCCGACAGCTTGTTCGACATCGCAGCGACGCGGGGGCGATACACCACCGGGATGATCACGTTGTCGTTGCACACCAGATCGTTCATGCGGATGAACAGCGCTGCGCGCTTGACCGGATCGAGCTCGGATTGCGCGGCGCGATAGGCCTTGTCGTACTCGTCGTTCTTCCAGCGTACCGCGTTGCGGCCCTGCCACTTGTTTTCGCGCGACGACATCAGCCAGGAGACGTACTGGTCCATGAACAGCCCGGGGTCGGGCTGCGTCATCGTCGTGGTGTACATCTGCATGTCGCACCAGAACTTGGTGTAGGTATCGGGATTGGCGACGTCGGACGAGAAAAACACCGAGGCAGTGACCGACTTCAGCTCCAGGTCGATACCTGCTTTCTGGCAGGCCTGCTTGACAATCGCCTGCGTCTTCTGGCGCGGCGCATTGATCGAAGTTTGAAACACCAGCTTCAGCTTCTTGCCGCCCTTTTCACGGATGCCATCGGCACCTTTCTTCCAACCTGACGCGTCGAGCACCGCGTTCGCCTTGTCGACGTTGAACTCCCACTTCGTATTCGGGCTGCGAAAGCGTTGCGGGTTGTTGATGAAGTTGCCCGTTGCCACGCCGGTGCGGCCGTAGATGAAGTCCTGGACGCCCTGGCGGTCGACCAGTAACACCATGGCCTGGCGCACGATCGGGTCGCTGAAGATCGGGTGCCTGCTCTTCGGATGGGCACGCTCGCCCTCCATTTCTGTCCAGGGATCGGCCTGATTGAGCTGGATGAACTCGATGTTGCCCCCTGGCGTGATCGCCGCTTTGCCTTTGCCGCCGACCTCGAGGCGCTTCAGGATCTCGTCCTCGACCTGCACGTTCCAGGCGAAGTCGTACTCGCCGGTCTGGATCACCGCGCGCGCGGCGGAGACTGCGTCGCCGCCGCCTTTCATCTCGATCGTGTCGAAGTACGGACGGTTCGGGAAGTGGTAGTTCGGATTCATTTCGCCGCGCACCATGTCGCCGGGCTTGAAATCGACGAACTTATAGGGACCGGTGCCGACTGGCTTCAGGTTAGCTGGCGCGTCGCGCGACTTGGCGCCGATGAAGTCTGCGAACAGGTGTTTCGGGATCAGCATTCCGCGCACGCCGACGAACGGGTCGGCCCAGAACGGCGTGGGTTTCGCGTACGTAACTTCGACCGTGTGCGAGTCGATCTTTTTGACCGTTACGTCGCTGTAGGTGCTGACGGTAACGGCGGCGGTACCCGGATCCTTGGCGTACTCCCAGTTGAAGACGCAGTCGTCGGCGGTAAAAGGCTTGCCGTCGTGCCAGGTGACGTTGCGCTTCAACTTCCAGGTGACCGACCTACCGTCCTTCCCGACGCCGCCGTTGGCGAGTGTCGGAATCTCCGCTGCGAGGATCGGCACCAGATTGCCATCGGCGTCCCAAGCGGCCAGCGGCTCATAGAAGATGCGCGAGCCTTCCTGGTCCTTCGTACCGGTCGCGAAAAGCGGGTTCAGCAGCGTTGCGCCCTGCCACCACAGAACCTTCAGTGCGCCACCGCCGCCGCGCTTGGTGGCCTTGTAGGCGCTCGCAGGCTGCGAGTTGGCCATGCCTGCATGCATCAGCATCGTGCTCGCCATCGGCGCAGTCAGGCCGAGGGCCACCATGCGTTGAACGAAACTTCGGCGTGATACCTCGCCGCTCCTGACTTCCTCGATCAACGCTCGCAGCTCATGCTCTTTCATGGTCCCTCCTTGGGTCTTATCAACGAATTCCTGGCGGGCATGATGGCCTCGAACGTTGGTTTTCGCAATCCACCGGGACCGGCAGGAGATGAGGACAAACGCTATGCGTGGCCGCGCTACGCTTGCGGCTCTGCAGGACGCCCCGCATGCAACGCCCCGACGCCATCCGCCACGCCGAGAAGTATTTCGATTCAGGTGAGTTTCGGCAAACGCTGGCGCGACGGATTGCGGTGCCCACCGAAAGCCAGAACCCGGAACGCGGGCAGGCGCTGGCCGACTACCTCGACCACGAAATGCGGCCCGCCTTCGAAGCGATGGGCTTCGAGTGCCGGACGTTGACGCATCCGAAGGCGCGCGCACCGTTTCTGTTCGCTCAGCGGCTAGAAGACGCGTCTTCCCCGACCGTCTTCGGCTATGGCCATGGCGATGTGATTCGCGGCCTCGAGCCGGAATGGCAGGCGGGGTTATCGCCGTGGCAGCTCACCGAGTCCAACGGCCGCTGGTACGGGCGCGGGATCGCCGACAACAAGGGGCAGCACTCGGTCAACATGGGCGCGCTCCGTTCGGTGCTCGAAACGTGCGGCCGGCTCGGCTTCAACGTCAAGTATCTGATCGAGATGGGCGAGGAAACCGGCTCCGCGGGGCTGCGCGACATCTGCAGCGAGCGCAAGGAGATGTTCGGGGCCGACTTGCTGATAGCTTCCGATGGGCCTCGGCTGCGCGCCGACCGGCCGACGATCTTCCTCGGTACGCGCGGCAGCATCAATTTCGATCTAACGATCGAGGCGCGCAAAGGCGGGCACCACTCCGGCAACTGGGGCGGGCTGATCAGCAATCCGGGCATTCAGCTGGCGCACGCGATCGCCAGCATCGTGTCCGCCACCGGTCAGATCCGCATCCGCGAATGGGTGCCGCGCGAGCTGCCGGTGTCAGTGCGCCGAGCGCTGGCCGATTGCGAAATAGACGGCGGAACCGACGGGCCGGCGATCGAGCCC
>JBGTEW010000161.1:0-3253 GCA_041747615.1 Burkholderiaceae bacterium
ACCCTTGCCGTGTCGGCCGGCTGCGCGCCGTCCCTGTACGTCAACTCGAACACGGCCTCGCGCGCATCGTGAATCTTGCCGAGGTTGTGACCGATGCGCTCGACCTCGAGCCAGTTGCCGTCGGGATCGACCATCCGCCACCACGCAAGGTTGTCGACCGCGGTTCCCCACAGCACGGCCTTCTTGCCGCCGGCGTTCATCGCGATGTTGCCGCCGACGCACGATGCATCTGCCGAGGTCGGATCAACCGCGAATACAAAGCCCGCCCGCGCGGCGGCTTCAGCAACGCGGCGCGTCACCACGCCTGCGCCTGATAACACGGTCGGCACCGGCGGGGCCACGCCCTGCAGAGCGACCGCCTCGACTTCCGACAATGCCTCGAGCTTCTCGGTGTTGATCACCGCCGAGCGCGGCGTCAGCGGGATCACGCCGCCGGTGTAGCCGGTCGCACCGCCACGCGGAATGATTGTCAGACCGAGTTCGATGCAGGCGCGAACCAGGCCGGGGATTTCATCTTCGCTGTCGGGATGCACTACGACGAACGGGTACTCGACCCGCCAGTCGGTCGCGTCGGTGACATGCGTCACGCGGGCATAGCCGTCGAAGCGCACGTTGTCGTTGCGGGTATGGCGCGCCAGCAGCCGACGCGCTTTCCTGCGCAGATCCCAGGTGACGCGGAATTCTTCTTCGAACGCCTGCACCGCCGATCGGGCAGCGGTCAGCAACCGACCGACCTTTGCATCGCGCTCAGTGTCTTCGGGTTCACGACGCTTCTCGATCTCGCGCAACCGGTGCTGCAGCGCCTCGATCAGCGCAGCGCGCCGCTTCGGATTGTCGAGCAGGTCATCCTGCAGATAGGGGTTCCGACGCACGACCCATATGTCGCCGAGCACCTCGTACAGCATCCGTGCAGAGCGCCCCGTACGGCGCTCGCTGCGCAGCTCATCGAGCACATGCCACGCGTCGGCGCCGAGCAGGCGAATGACAATCTCACGATCAGAGAACGACGTGTAGTTGTACGGAATTTCGCGCAGACGCGGCGGCTGCTCGGCGGCTTGCACAAGAATGGATGAGGAAGACGGCGGGGCGTTCATCGCTCAGTTGAACCTGCTCCGATGCGCCGGTCGCATTCGGGAGGCAATTTTAGCGGCTGAGAGTTGGCATGCCGCACGCCTTTCACAGACGTAGTGCGCCGACGTTGCCTAGACCATCAACTGCTCTTCCTGCATCGCTGCTATCTGTTCGCGCAGCTCGAGGATGCGGTCTTGCCAGTAGCGCTGCGTGTTGAACCACGGAAAAGCCGCCGGGAATGCGGGATCGTCCCAGCGACGAGCGATCCACGCCGAGTAATGCACCAGCCGCAGAGTTCGCAGCGGCTCGATCAACGCCAGCTCGCGCCGGTCGAACTCGGCGAAATCCTCGTAGCCTTCGAGCAGATCGGCGAGTCTTTCGCTCTGCTCGGCGCGACCAGCGCCCAGCAGCATCCAGAAATCCTGGACCGCCGGACCCATGCGGCTGTCGTCGAAGTCGACGAAGTGCGGACCCACATTGCCGATCGAATCCGTCCACAGCACATTGCCTTCGTGGCAATCGCCGTGCAGCCGCAGCGACTGATGCGCGCCGCGGACGTACCGCGCGGCAACCAGATCGAGCGCCTGCTGTGAAACCCCGGCGTAGACGGTCTCGAGCTCGGTTGGCAGCCAGCGGCCTTCGAGGAGATATCGGCGAGGTTCGACGCCGAAAGTCGCGACATCGAGCGCTGGCCGCTCCGCGTAAGGCCTGCCGCGTCCGACCGCGTGGATGCGTCCGAGAAAGCGGCCGAGCCAGCGGCGAACATCGTCGCTGTCCATGTTGGGCGCCCGTCCGCCGGCACGCGGAAAAACGGCGAAGCGAAAACCCTCGAACGAATGGAGCGTTCTGCCGCCAATCGAAAGTGCTGGAACCGCCGGTATTTCGCGCTCAGCCAACTCGGCAATGAATGCATGCTCTTCGAGGATCTGCGCGTCGGACCAGCGT
The DNA here is from genome assembly GCA_041747615.1 of Burkholderiaceae bacterium. Lineage (GTDB taxonomy): Bacteria > Pseudomonadota > Gammaproteobacteria > Burkholderiales > Burkholderiaceae_F > JACCZX01. The sequence goes on from JBGTEW010000161.1 coordinate 2,017, forward strand.
TCGGGTCGATAGAACTTGGCGACGACGAAGCTTCCGTCTTCGAGACCGATCTGAAAAACGCGATTCTCGTAGCTATTCAGCGCCAGCTGGCGGCCGTCGGTTACCAGGCCGGTGCTGTCAATCGCATTGAGCACAACATCCGGGGTCAGCTCGCCGTACGGCGTCTTGTCATCGATTGCATCCATTGCCGCGATGGTACGGGGCCACTGTGCTGGCAGAATCCCGTCTGTTGCCGAAGGGATCGGGAGGCTCCATGAAAACGTACGTGGTCAGCATGGGCGCAGCAGCGCTTGCAGCAATGGGTGTAGGCGGGGCGGCTGCGCAAACCAAGTCGCAGCAGGTTGTCAGGCCACCGGTCGCACAGCTCTGGATGGACGTTGCCACGACGACGATGCCCGGGATGCCGGACATGGCGTCGATTCCGGGAGCGGGCGCACTCGGCGGACTGTTTGGAGTGCGGGGCGTCGGCGAAGGCAACAATGCCTTCGGCAACACGCGCGGTTTCCTGCCGGGCCGTTACGTCGATATCGCGTTGTTCACGCAGCGCAAACCCGCGGGCACCGAGGGCTTGCAGTCGGTGCCGCAGGTGACTGGGCTGGCGCCGACGCTGCAGCTGCTGCCGCCGCCCCCGGTGGCGCGCCCCGATCCGACACCTTCCGATCCTGGCCGGTCGAGCCCGACCGAGATCGAGCGACCCAAGGGGCGCATCCTGTTCTATTGGGGCTGCAGTGAGGACGTCCGGCCCGGACAGCCTCGCGTGCTTGACTTCGCGCGTGCTGCTCCGCAGGAGTGGACCGGGTTCATGCAGGGCCGGGCCGTCAGCGATCGGGGCGCCGTCTCGAAGCCGGGGCACGCGTTATGGCCCAACGAGAAAGACCGCCGCTCGTTTGGCCGCGATGCCTCGCTGGTAGGCGACCACTCGGTGACCGGAGAAGGCGTTCCGGCAAGCCTCAGGTTCGCGCTGTCGCAGGCGAGTGATTTCATGCCCGCGATCGCACTCGCGCAGTCGGGCACGATGAGCGATGTAGTGCAGTTGAGCTGGCAGCCGATCGGCAATGCCCGGGCTTACTTCCTCAATGCCATCGGCGGCGGCGAAGGTGACACCGTGTTCTGGAGTTCGGCCGAGGTTCCGGAGTTCGGAATGGGCTTGATGGACTACGCATCGCCCGGCAACGTCGAGCAATGGTTGAAGGAGAAGGTCCTGCTGGCGGCGACAGTGACGCAGTGTGCGGTTCCA
>JBGTEW010000162.1:0-2354 GCA_041747615.1 Burkholderiaceae bacterium
ATCTGCAGCCGCACCGAACAAGCCACCACCGATGAAACGGGTGCCAGTGGCTTTGCTGCTGCCACCACCGGCACTGCCCGCACCTGGCGCTACACCTACACCACCTACGGCCGGGTACTGACCGCCACCGACCCGAACAACCGCGTCACCACCACCAGCTACCACCCGGATAACGATCCGGATCTAGGCAAGCGCGGCAATGTAGCGAGCATCACCAACGCCGCGAACCACACCACATTCATCACCGACTACAACCCGCATGGACAACCGACCCGCATCGTCGATGCCAATGGTGTAGTGACCACACTGACCTATGACCCGCGGATGCGGCTGACCAGTCGCACCGTAGGCAATGAAGCCACCGTGTTCGGCTACGACCCGGTGGGGCAGATGACCAGTGTGAACCTGCCGGATGGGGCACGGCTGACCTACACCTACGACGCGGCGCATCGACTGACCGCGATCAACGATCACAAAGGCAACCGGATTGATTACACGCTGGACGCGATGGGCAATCGCATTACCGAGAAGATGAAAGATCCGGCTGGAACCTTAGTAGGCAACATCGCCAGAGTCATCGATGCGCTGAACCGCGTGCAGCAGGTCGTGGGAGGTCACTGAAAATGGCTTCACCGTTGTCTTTCATTGCGGGGCGACTTAAGCAAACCGTCAAGCTCAGCTGCACTCTCCTGGGAGGGACAGTGGTGCCACTCTTATCAATGTCGCTCTTCCCGTCAGTGAGCTTCGGCCAGCCAATTTTTACATGTGCGACTGGGACATTTGGTGAGGATTGCAATTCGCCGCCGACCATCATCTATGGCGTCTTTGCCCCTGCTGGTCAGTTCTACGGCAGTTCGCGCGAAGAAGCATGTTTGGAGTACGCCGCATCGGTGCCTAACCCTAGCCGCGGGCCTTTCGGTTATGTCGCAGGTTATGAGGGCGGGCTGAACTTCTGCGCTTTTCAGTTCGGCACGTACGCAAACGGTGACCCGTATTACGGAATCGACGGTGACAACCGCGAAGTCAAGACTTGTCCGGTCAATTCAGTGATGTACGACGGATCCGGCCGGTACTGGCCTGACAACTGGATACGACCGGGAGCCCTCTATCTATCGCCCCCCTATGCTGGCAGCCCGTTGTACGCATCATCTACGCTTTATCCGTCGAGGGTCAAAGTCATCTGGGGCACGTCCGTTGACTACAACCTAGTAACCTGCATTTCGCGCAACGCACCAGATCCAGCCCGTTCCTTTAGCGAGACCTGCAACGCGGACGGCAATCCGATCCATCGCGCCACCGGCGTGAAGTCGCAGGTCGAGATCGACTACCAGCTGAACGGCTTGCGTTTCGTCCGAACCTACAACAGCGGCGCGGGCGCCGTCATAGACGGCCCGCTCGGCAGAGGCTGGCAACACACCCACGGCTCGCGTGTCAACGTCGCTAACACGAGCAGCGCCTCCCGCCCAAACGGTCGCTTTGCTGCGTTCGCTGCGAGCGGATCAAATTGGGTGAGCTGGCCCGACCTCAACGATCGGCTCTACGAGCTGAAAGACCTTGCGGGCAATCGCACCGGTTGGAAGTATGTCGATGCGGCGACCAGGGACACCGAATTCTATGACCTTAGCGGGAATCTGATCTCGATCGTCTCGCTGAATGGATCGTTGACCACGCTTTCTTATAGCGATGGCACGGCTACCGGTACCAACGGCAGTCTGATCGACGGCACCAGCACGCCGTTGCCACGCGGCCGGCTCATTCGAGCAAGCGACCAGTTCGGCAAGTCGATCTCCATCTTCTACAGCGCCAACGTCCGCCTGGCGCGCCTCGTGCTGCCCGGCGGGCAAGAGATTCGATACTTCTACAGCGCTGCAAGAAACCTTACCTCGGTCGCCTACCCGGCGCAAACCGGCACGGTCACTAGGACTTACCTTTACGAGAACACAACGTTCGTCAATGCCTTAACGGGAATCGTGGATGAGAAGTCCGATCGGCACTCGACGTACGGTTATGACACTGTCGGTCGCGCAAACTCGACTGAACTTGCTGCTGGCACCCAGCGTTATCAGCTCGCATTCAATGCGGACAACAGCACGACAGTGACCGACCCGCTGCTGAGCGCTCGGATCTACTCGTTCAACAACGCCTTCGGGTTCTCACGCGTCGCTTCTCAATCTCAGCCGGCCGGCTCTGGCTGCGGCCCCTCATCATCATCGATCACCTACGATGCCAACGCCAACGTTTCGTCGCGCACCGACTTCAACAACAACAAGATCTGCTACGCGTACGACCTGAGCCGCAATCTAGAGACCAAGCGCGTCGAAGGATTAACGGGAGCAGCGGTGTGCTCCACCGCG
>JBGTEW010000163.1:0-1902 GCA_041747615.1 Burkholderiaceae bacterium
GGCGGCCGAACCGGGTGGCACCGTCTTGGCGCAATCACCGATGGCGCCGGCCACGTTGTCTGCCGGCGCGCCGGTGAGCCTGATGCTCTCGGACGGCTCACTCGTGCGCGTCCCGCGCGTCACCGGCGTCAATATCAACGAGGCGCGTCAACGGCTGCAAAAAGATGCCGACTTGCGGCCGCAGCCGACCGTCGTGACAAGTGACATGCGTGTGGGCACCGTGATCGAGCAGCAGCCGGCGGAAGGCACGCTGGTCAAGCGCAGCAGCGTCATCCGGTTGCAAGTGTCGGCCGGTCAGGAGGGCCCGGCGATGATCGACGTGCCGAATGTCGTCGGCATGCCATTCGATCGCGCGAAGTCTCGTCTGGCTCGCTTCTCGGTCGAGCGCGTCGAGCGGGCTGCAGGCGCACCGGACGGCCGCGTGGTCGAACAGATTCCGCGCGCGCAGACGCAGGCAGCCGCGGGGTCGGTGATCACGTTGACGGTGTCGGCGCCCCCGCGCGCGATGACCGAGGTCTTCGAGATGCCGGATGTCGTCGGCCGCAGTTATGCCGATGTGCAGCGCTCGCTGATCGAGTTCAAGATCGATCGCACCGTCATCGACAACGCCGCACCACGAGGTCAGATCGTTGCGCAGACACCGGTGGCGGGATCGTCACTGACGCCGGGCGACGCCGTTGTGCTGCAGGTATCGGGGGGAAGAGAATCGACCGCGGCGGGTGCGTCAACGGAGGTTGCCAAGTCAAGCGCGCCGAATGGGGCGAACGGGCGAGCTGTGCTGGCGATCGGAGCGAGCGTCTTATTGGGCTTGATCATCGGCGCCCTGGTGATGCGCCAGTGGTCGGTGCGGCGGGCGGCGACGGTCCGCGTTGACCACATCACTCCGGTGGAACCGCCAGGGCCGCGCGGATTTTCTTCCGTGGATATCCTGCTTGACGGAGAGGCCGCCGCACCGCGACCTTCTGGAGATCATTCATCCGCCGAACAGCAAGAAAAAGTTCTGGAGAACAACATTGCTCAGCACGAAGGCGCGCGTCCGGGTTCGTAAGGCACCGCGCGCCAAGTAGTTGCGCTTTAGCGAAACAGCACGGTCAATCCCCGCCAATTTGTACGATCCTTCAGGCTTTTAACGACGGGCGGGCACAATCCCGGCATCCACGCCGGCCATTCGATCGTAACCTCTTCGAGGCGCCATTGTTAGACGAACAAGAAATCAAGCGTTTGCTGCTCGCGACGGCAGCGCGCGACGTCGATGCATTCGAGCGACTCTATCGACGCTGCGCGCCGTTGCTGCTGGGGGTTGCGCAGCGCGTGACGCGCCGAAGGGAACTCGCTGAAGAAGTTCTGCACGACAGCTTTGTGCGCATCTGGCGCGCCGCCGATACGTTCGACCCGTTCGGCGCACCGGTGGGCTGGATGACTGCAATTGTGCGAAATCGCGCAATCGATGTGATGGAAACGCATGACGTCGCGCGAGTCGACTCGTATCACGCGGCGCTGGATGACGAACCGGAAGCATCCTTGGATCAGATGTTCGATTGGGGCAGTGGTACGCAGGCCGATGACGCGCTAGATACAAGCCGGTTGCAGGCGTTTCTGCGCCGCTGCCTCGGCGAGTTGGCGGCGCCGGAACGCCAGGCGCTGGTGCTGGCCTACGAACATGGATTGAGCCACGGCGACCTCGCTTCGCACCTCGGCAAGCCGCTGGGCACGGTCAAGACCTGGGTCAGGCGCGGGATGTTGAACCTGCGCGCGTGCATCGATCAGTGCACCTCAAGTGTCGGAGGCCGGCGATGAAACTCGCGCATCACCGCCAGCTCGACGCGCTGGTCGGCGAGTACATGCTTGGCACGCTGCGCGGCGCCGCGCGGCGGAGGTTCGAGCGCGCCGTGCGCGAAGAGC
>JBGTEW010000164.1:0-5189 GCA_041747615.1 Burkholderiaceae bacterium
GCACTTCGCCGGCCCGGCCGACCGCGGCTGCCGCGGCCCTCGTCACCAGTCCGCTGCCGCAGGCGACTTCGATCACTCGCTCGCCGGCTTGCAAGGCGGCGACCTCGAGCAACGCCGCTTGGGCTGCCGCCAATGGCATTCGCCATCCGTTCTCGTAGTAACTCGAGGCCGCATCCCAGCCGTAGCGCTGAACGCGCAATTGAAGCTTGGCCTCCATAACCTAACTCGGCTCCAAGGCGAACGCGGTTACGACTTTCTGACTGTTCCTCAGGGCGAGAAAGAACGGATCGGCGCCAAGAGCGCGATCTACCATAGCCTTCAGTTTCTCGCCGTCTTCGTGGCTCTTGAGTGAAATCATCAGGCGTGTTTCGAGCGGCGCAGCGGAGTTAGTGCCCATGCCCAGAAGCGCGCTGTCGTCGAAGTCCATTTCGATGTCGACAGTGATGGCGTCGATCTCCATGCCTTCGCGGGCTGCAGTCATCTTGATGCCAATGGCGGCACAGCCGGCAATGGCGGCGCGGAAATAGAAGCCTGGCGTAGGGGCAATACCGGCCCCGCCGAGAACCGTGCCCATATCCATTTTCGCCTCGTGCCCGTCTTGGCGGTAGTGGCAGAGTAGGCCAGCCGCCACGCGGGCGCTTCCACTGACAGTGCTTAAAGCAACCTTGGGCTTGCGACGGAAAACGTCCGAAACTCGTTCCTGGGCCGTTCGAATCTCCGCGCTCGTTGACATGTCGCCCCCGCTTGCCGTCTCTCGAGACGGCGACGTTAGCCGAAGTCCAAGCAGCGCTGCTACAACCGCTCGATAATTGTCACGTTTGCCAGCCCGCCGCCCTCACACATGGCCTGCAGGCCGTAGCGCTTGCCCGTTCGGCGCAGCGCGTGCACCAACGTCGTCATCAGCTTGGCGCCCGAAGCGCCGAGCGGATGACCGAGAGCGATCGCGCCGCCGGAGGCATTCAGCAATTCAGGGTCTGCTCCAGTAGCCTGCAGCCATGCCAGCGGCACCGATGCAAAGGCTTCGTTGATTTCGAACAGATCGATATCTGCCAGCCGCAGGCCGGCCTTGCGCAGTGCGATCGGTGTCGCGGGGATCGGTGCTTCGAGCATGATCACCGGGTCGTGGCCGAACACGGTCATCTGATGCACGCGCGCAAGTGGTTGAGCGGATACTCCCAGAAGCTTCAACCCGCGTTCATTGACGACCAGCAGCGCTGCCGCGCCGTCGCACAGCTGGCTGGCGGTCGCCGCGGTCAGCCGGCCGCCTTCCTGCAGAACCTTTACCGCGCCGATACCTTCGCGCGTTGCGGCGAAGCGGATGCCTTCGTCGCTCGCATGCATTTCGCCGGTCGGCGCGCCGTCAGCCGCACGCACGGAAACCGGCACAATCTCGGATTCGAAGTGTGCGGCGCGGGTCGCTTTGCTGGCTCGCTGGTGGCTGCGCAGCGCATAGTCGTCGAGCACGTCTCTGTTCAGCTCGTACTTCTTCGCAAGCATCTCGGCGCCCGCGAACTGGCTGAACTGGATGTTTGGATAGCGCGCCTGAATGGCCGGGCTCATATAGCTGCCAAAACCATGTTTGAACGGCAAGGTCGCCGGCAGGCCGATCGGTACGCGCGTCATGCTCTCGACGCCGGCCGCGATCACCGCGTCCATGCTGCCCGCCATCACAGCCTGAGCAGCGAAGTGCAGCGCCTGCTGCGACGAGCCGCACTGCCGGTCGACCGAAGTGCCCGGCACCGACTCTGGCAGGCACGACGCGAGTATCGCGTTGCGCGCGATGTTGTTCGACTGTTCACCTGCCTGCCCGACGCACCCCATGATCACATCGTCGATCGCAGCGGGATCGATGCCGGTGCGTGCGACGAGTGCATCGAGCACAAAGGCGGCGAGATCAACCGGGTGCCATCCTGCCAGGCGGCCGCCCTTGCGCGCGCCCGCGGTGCGCACGGCACCGACAATGAAAGCTTCGGGCATCAGGGCTCTGGGCTTGCGGTTGTCACTCGACCCGTGACACTTTCTCTGCAATCACTTCCCGCAGCCGTTCGACCATTGCGCGCCGCACTTCCAGTGCATTGTCGTCGGGCCTGCGCTGCGGCGTGCCCCATACGGGTTGCGGGAAGTGCAGATCGTCGGCAAAGCGCGGGATCACGTGCCAGTGCAAGTGCGCCGTCATGTTGCCGAGGCTCGCCAGATTGATCTTGGTCGGCGCCATCACTTCTCGCTGCGCGGACTCGACCGCAAACACGGTCCTCATCAGGCGCCGGCGGTCGTCGTCCTCCAGCTCGCTCATCTCCCTCACGTGATCGTTCCAGATCACCCGTACATAGCCGGGATAGTTCGGTTCGTCGACCAGCGTGACGCGCAGCCATTCGTTGGAAAGAATCAGCGCGCCGCCGTCGCTTTTGCAAAGTTCGCAGTCGGTCAGTTTCATAGGGCTACACGAGTACCCGCTCGATGCCTCCGTGGTTGGCGCGGTCGACATAGTCCGGCATCCAGTTGTCCCCAAGAATATGACGCGCCATCTCGACCACGATGTAGTCAGCGTCGGTGTCGGCATCGTGGTTATAGCGCTTTAATCCCTGCAGGCACGACGGGCATGAAGTGAGCACCTTGACTGCGCCATCAAACCCATCGGCTCGCAGCTTGTCGGCGCCGGTGCGCACCTCAGTCTCCTTGCGGAAGCGAACCTGTGTTGCCACGTCAGGCCGCGCTATCGCGAACGTGCCCGATTCGCCGCAACATCGATCGTTGTTCTCAATCGCAACGTTATCGGCCGTCTTGACCAGCTCGTTGACCGTCTTCAGCGGTGCCTGCAGCTTCATCGGCGTATGGCATGGGTCGTGATACATGTAGCGCACGCCCGTTACGCCTGCGAGGCGAATGTTCTTTTCCAGCAGATATTCATGGATGTCAATGATGCGGCAGCCTGGGAAGATCTGTTCGAAGCTGTAGCCCTGCAGCTGGTCGTAACAGGTGCCGCAGCTGACGACCACCGTCTTGATGTCCAGGTAATTCAGCGTATTGGCGACCCGGTGAAACAACACGCGGTTGTCGGTAATGATCTTCTCGGCCTGGTCGAACTGGCCGGCGCCGCGCTGCGGGTAGCCGCAGCACAGGTAGCCGGGCGGCAGCACCGTTTGTACGCCGGCGTGCCAGAGCATCGCCTGCGTCGCGAGCCCGACCTGGGAGAACAATCGCTCCGAGCCGCAACCGGGAAAATAAAACACCGCCTCGGTTTCGCTCGTCGTCTTGCGCGGGTCACGAATGATCGGGACGTAATGCCGGTCCTCGATGTCGAGCAGCGCCCGCGCCGTTTTCTTCGGCAGATTGCCCGGCATCTTCTTGTTAATGAAGTGGACGACCTGCTCGGTCACCTTCGGCCGGCCGCCGGTAGTGGCCGGTGGACGCCTTACCTGCAGCGCCGCTGCCGGCCTGAAAAACTGATTGCCGAATCGCTGCAGCCTAAAGCCCCACTCGAGCATCACGGTGCGCGCGACCTTAATCGTCTGCGGATTGGTCGCGTTAAGAAAGAACATCGACGCCGCCGCGCCGGCATTGAACTTCTTCTTTCCCATGCGGCGCAGCAGATCGCGCATCGCCATTGACACATCGCCGAAGTCAATGTCCACGGGGCACGGCGACTCGCATTTGTGGCACACGGTGCAGTGATCGGCAACGTCGGAAAATTCATCCCAGTGCTTGATCGAAATACCGCGTCGCGTCTGCTCCTCGTATAAAAACGCCTCGATCAGAAGTGACGTCGCCAGAATTTTGTCCCGCGGCGAGTACAGCAGATTCGCGCGCGGTACATGCGTGGTGCACACCGGTTTGCACTTGCCGCAGCGCAGACAGTCCTTGATCGCATCGGCAATGCTCGCAATATCGCTTTGCTGCATGATCAGCGACTCGTGGCCCATCAGACCGAAGCTGGGCGTGTATGCGTTCGACATGTCGGCGCCGGGCATCAGCTTGCCACCGTTAAAGCGGCCTTCGGGGTCGATCTCGTTCTTGTAGCGGCGGAAACCTGCCGTTTCCTGGTCGGTCAGGAACTCGAGCTTGGTGATGCCGATGCCGTGTTCGCCCGAGATCACGCCGCCCAGATCACGCGCAATCTGCATGATCCGGCGCACTGCGGCATTCGCCCGCTGCAGCATCATGTAGTTGTCGGAATTCACCGGAATATTCGTATGAACGTTGCCGTCGCCCGCGTGCATGTGCAGCGCGATGAACACCCGACCGCTTAACACGCGCTTGTGTATTGCATCGACTTCGGCGAGCATCGGTGCAAACGCAGCCCCGGAGAAAATGCGGCGGAGCGGCGCCCTTACTTCGGTTTTCCACGAAGCGCGAATCGTGTGATCCTGCAACCGGTCGACAATGCGGCCGCCGCCTTCGTGTAATACGCCAAATCGCAGCAGCTCGGATTGAGCCGAGGCGACCGGCAGGTCGAGATGGTGCAGCAGGTAGCTCCATCGCTCCTGCGTACCGGCCAACAGTTCGCGCACTTCCGTCAGGCGATCGCCGACGATCTCGTCGCGCGGCAGGCGATCGAACTCGGCATCGCCGGTCTTGCCCAGCGCGAACGAGGTGTCGAAGTATCGTGCAAGCTCATCCAGCAGCTCGAGCTTGTTCTCAAGTGAGAGCTCGATATTGATGCGCTCGATCGCGTCGGTGTACTCACCCATTCTAGGCAATGGAATAACGACGTCTTCGTTCAGCTTGAAGGCGTTGGTGTGCTTTGAGATCGCCGCGGTCTTGGCGCGATCGAGCCAGAACTTCTTGCGAGCGTCCTCGCTGACGGCGACAAAGCCCTCGCCGTGGCGCGCATTGGCAATGCGCACGACCTCGGACGTCGCGCGAGCGACGGCAGCGTCATCGTCACCGACGATATCGCCGATAAGGACCATCTTCGGCAAGCTGCCTCGTTTCGACTTCGTCGTGTATCCGACCGCCTTGAGGTAACGGTCATCCAGATGCTCAAGTCCTGCAAGCCGAACGGAGGAAGAATTCGGCTCGTTATCCAGGTAACGAACAATCTCGACGATCGACGGAATTGCCTCTCGGGCCTGGCCGAAAAACTCGAGGCAAACGGTGCGGATATGCGGAGGCATCTTGTGCACGATCCAGCGCGCCGAAGTGATCAGCCCGTCGCAGCCTTCCTTCTGCACACCCGGCACGCCGCCGAG
>JBGTEW010000165.1:0-3926 GCA_041747615.1 Burkholderiaceae bacterium
TGCGACCGCGCGTGCGGCCCATCAGCTGCCGCAGGCGGTCTTTCAACCGACCCAGCGCCCTCGCCGTCACCTTGCGCTTCCCGCCCGCATTCGGCGCCCGTCCAAAGGCGTAGCCCAAGAACGTCCGTTCGAACACGCTGGCCACTGCGCACGCAAAATCGCGTCGTGCGCCCGGCGGCCGGGACGGAAGCCGTAGCCCGTGCCGGGCACACCAAAAGAGAACAGAAGGCATCCTGCCTCCCGTGCAAAGGTCCGAACGGGCCGGACCGAGCTTTCTTCTACTCGACGCTACCGTCGGCCGTCGCCTCATTTGGGGAGCCAGGAATCGGCGTCAGCAAATACGGAAACGTGCTGTCAAACATGCTGGCGTCGACAAACGCTTGATCAGTGAACGGCAGTTGCCCGCTCGGTGCCTGCGCGGGTGTCAGCAAGACGCCCATCACTACCCGCAACGAAATGTCGACCACGTCATCGCCGGGGCGGCGACCATTGGGATAGCCGGCGGTATCACCACCAATGACGCCCATCGGGTTCTGCGCCGCCGCAGCACGGGTTGGCGTCGTCGTGTTCAGTCGCAACATTTCCGAAGGCACGCCGTTGATCGGTTTGTTGAGCCCGTCCACACCGGTCAAGAAAACGCTAACCAGATCAGTACGCGGGAAAACATCGGGTGCGGTCACCGGGAACAGCACTTCCAACAACTCCGGCAACACCGGATTGGTGACGTAGGTCAAGAACTGGCCATCGTCGGCTGGGCTGCTCGCGTTGAATGCATCTTTGTCAGGATTGCCGATCACCACTTCGTTCACCAGCGGCATGCCCAAGCGCGAGACCTGATCGATGCGCCCAATGACGCGCTCGTTGCCGCGGCCGCGCGAGACTACGTTGGACTTGCCGACGGTCGACCAGACACCAATCACAGGATCGTTGCCGCTTGTCAGGCAATTGGCCGGCAGCTCCAATGCCAAGGTAGTGATGTTCTTGCCGCGTAGCGAATTCTTCTCTTCATCGACGGCACCCAGCGGATTGAGATTCACGAGATCGAAAATCTCGCCTACGTTGACGACGAAGCCTTCTTTGCGCTGTCCAACAAACAGCCTGCTGCCGCCGTTGCTGCAGCCCGGCACGTTGACCGAGTAGATGTGCTGCTGGGCATATGCCGAGTAGTTGGGGATGCTCTTGTTGCCGATGTTGTCGACCGGCTTGATAAACACCTCGCTGTCGGCGCGGTTGTCGCTATGCCTCATGTTGTCGCCGCGGCGCTGACCATTACGGACAACGTCGACCGAGTAGGTCTCGACGCGATCCAGCGACGTCGTGTCCAGCGCGCCTGGGCCGATCATCGCCGGGTTCAAGATGGGGATTGCTACCGACTCACCGCCTACGGGGAGGGAGATGTCCTTGTAAGTGTTGGTGAAGGCGAACACGAAGGCGATGTCAGGTTGCGCATCACCATTGTTGTCGATGTTGATCGTGTACTGCGCATTGGTGTCCAGCGGGTAGAAATTCGGGCCGCCGCCCGGGTCCTGGAACGGGTTGAAGTTGGCGATCAAGGTGACAAAGCCGGTGCGTCCCGATTCGTAGCTGTTGAACGCATAGACGTCGGTGTTATCCAGCCGCGGTGATCCACCGATGGCAGGCGCTTCGCGATGGCTGGATGCTGTGGCGTTCATCGGAAGCGCTATCAGCGCACTGGCGATGGCGGTGGCAAGCAATAGTCGATTCATGGGCTTTTCCGTTGGGATGAGTGGCTGCGAAGTTCGCAGCCCACCTGTTGCCAGGTCGTGGCCACGCATCGCCCTGTCGGAGATGTCTCCGGTTGCATGGCAGGTAACCTGCCACCGCGGCCATTCAGCACCATCCCGGGTGCTTCGTAAGTGCGCTGACCAACACTCCAAGTCACCGCGGTTCATCTGCCGCTGCAGCGCTTGCACACACACGCTGCACATACCTAAATCATGCTTGACGCATGGGAGCGCGCTGAGTTCGGTAGCACACCGATCAATGCGCAAGATGCCCATAGGCTCCGATTTCATCGTGCGTTGCACGTTCCTTGATCAACTGCGAAATTGGAGAATCATCATGTATCGACTCAGCCGTCTGGCGCTCTGCACAAGTCTGGCGCTTTCCGCATCAGCCCCTGCGTTTGCCTATACCCCGGAAAGCGGCGTTTACTGGAATCCAGAAGAGGCTGGCACTGGCCTGCAGATCGAGATACAGGACAATTTTCTGGTGCTGTCGGGGTATCTGTTTCTGCCGGACGGCGCGCCGACGTTTGTCACCGTGCAGGGCTTTCTCGACGACACTGCGATGCGCTTTGCCAGCACCGACAACCCCAGCGACGGCAGCTCGGCGAACACCTTTCGCGGCGGACAATGCTTCGGTTGCGCCTACATGGGCCCGCCGCAGATATCCGCTGGTGCGCTGGGCCCGGTAGTGATCGAATTCGATCCTGAAGACGAGACTCGCGCAATGATCACCTGGGGCGGTCGCACGACATCAATAGAGCGTTATCAATTTGGCCTGGTCCGGCCAACGGACCAAGAGCCCATCGAGATCACCAAGATGCTTGGCGAATGGAGCACCACGATCGATTTCAACCAGAACACGCAAGCCATAGGTCGCCGTTTCGACGGCGACGTGCTGGTGGTTGACCAAGTTGGCGGCATTCAATCACTGAACTTCTTCACATACGAGGGGTGTCGGCCCGACGACTCGCTGTTCGGCTTTTGCTCAGATGACGCCTTTGCCAGCGATGAGGTTGCGGGCACGTTTGACAGCAGCACCGGCCGGCACATGATGCTGGTGAACAATGGCCGCGCAGATGCCACCGACAGCGACAGCTGCTTGCTATATGAGGTGAAGGTTAGAACCAACGATTTTTCTGGCGGCATCGATGGCGATCTGGATAGCGGCAACGACGGCGGCGTGACGTCCTACCGCTGTGGCGCCGCGAATGTGATGGACCTCGACGCCTACCCGGTGCGTGGCTTCCGCAGCGCCAGCCGCAGCTTCGTTGAAACCGGCACCGGGCCGAGCAAAGTCGCATCGGTGAGCGCGGTGACACCGCGTGTTTTTCCGCTGTCGGCGCTGCGCACCACGCTTGCCCCCACCAGCAGCGCCGCGAAGGCGGAACGGGTTCGGCGCACAACGCTCGTGCGGGAGTTGGAGCAACGGCTAGCCCGCAGCCGCTAAAAGCGGAATTCGCTTGCCGCGCCACCGGTGAGCTGGCTCACCGGTGTTTAGGGTTGTGGGACACCTGCCCGCGATACAGGTCCGTGCTTTCACCTGCCGCGAGCTGAGGGCAGGTGTCGCACAAGCCTCGATGGAGGAAACCGCGGCGGTCTGCGGGGACGCCGTTTCAGGCCGGTAGCGCTATGGCGATTTGGTCTGCGGGGATCTCGTGCACGGCAGTCCTTGGCTGGAGTCTGGCCGGTGTGTGCCGACGTCTGTTCGTGGCGACGATGCTGGCGACGCCGATGGAACCGCTCCGTGTGGTGCGTAAACAGGTGATTTCCCGTGCGCGAACCGAACGTGTCCGGCCGGTGGCTGCATGCAGCGAATCGGCGACAGATCCAGCGGGCATTGGAGGGTGACGTTTGCGGCGGATCATGAGAGGGGCGGTGCTCGAATCGCCTGACCAAGGCGCGGCAGCATGTAAAGGACGTGCATCGGCTGTCTGCAGTGCGGACAAACGAACGGCGTTGGCGCCTCGGCGTGGGCGGCGGGGTTCTCGACCACAGCGGTCACGGCAGGCGTCACCTGCAACAACGCGCGGACCCGCGCCAGATTCGACCTGCGGTGGCCGTTGGCCAGCAACCCGTAGTGCCGGATACGGTGGAAGCGCGCGGGTAGCACGTGCAGCAAGAACCGCCGCATGAACTCAGGTGCCGCGAGCGTCATGACCTTGTGTCGCGTGCGGCCAT
>JBGTEW010000166.1:0-2364 GCA_041747615.1 Burkholderiaceae bacterium
TGCGCGGATCGGGTGTCGAATGGGATCTGCGGCGCAAGCAACCCTATGAAGTGTATGACCGGCTCGACTTCGACATTCCGATCGGCAAGAACGGCGACTGCTATGACCGCTACCTGGTGCGCATTGCCGAAATGCGTCAGAGCAACTCGATCATCCGGCAGTGCATCGACTGGCTGCGTGCGAATCCGGGCCCGGTGATGACCGACAACCACAAGGTCGCGCCGCCGTCGAGAGTCGACATGAAGACAGGCATGGAAGACCTGATTCACCATTTCAAGCTATTCACTGAAGGCGTCTACGTGCCACCGGGGGAGGCTTACGCAGCAATCGAACATCCGAAAGGCGAGTTCGGCATCTACCTGATCTCCGACGGCGCCAACAAGCCGTACCGCCTGAAGATTCGTGCCGCCGGCTTTCCGCATCTGCAGTCGCTCGATGAGATGGCACGCGGCCACATGATCGCTGACGCAGTCACGATCATCGGTACGCAGGACATCGTGTTCGGAGAGATTGATCGATAGCGTTATGGAAGACACATGTCGTCTGACGGGCTGGATAGGGTGTTGCTGAGATGAGCGCCGTTCCACAAACCACGTCGCTGCTGTCGGCCGACGCCTGCCGCCGGATCGATCGCGAGATCGCCAAGTTTCCGGCCGCGCAGCGGCGCTCTGCGGTGATGGCTGCATTGGCGATCGCGCAAGACGAGCTTGGATGGGTGTCGAACGAAGCGATCGAAGAGGTGGCGAGCTACCTTCAGATGCCGTCGATCGCCGTATACGAAGTCGCGACGTTCTACAGCATGTACGACCTCAAGCCCGTGGGCCGGCACAAGATCACGATCTGCACGAATCTGCCGTGTGCGCTGTCGGGCGCGACGCGCGCGGCTGCGCATCTGAAGCGTCGACTCGGCATCGGCTTCGGCGAAACGACCAGCGACGGCGCCTTCACGCTGAAGGAAGGCGAGTGTTTCGGTGCGTGCGGTGATGCCCCGGTGATCCTCCTGAACAACAAGCGCATGGAAAGCTTCCTGAGCAACGAGAAGCTCGATGCGTTGCTCTCCGAGCTGGAGCTGGCGGGGAGATGAGCACGCAGACGTGCTTCCACGGCCGGCATCTGCGCCCGATGATCCTGGCTGGACTCGACGGCGAGAACTGGCGCCTGGGAGATTACGAACAGCGCGGCGGCTATCAAGCCTTGCGCAGGGTTCTCAGCGAGAAGCTGACGCCGGACGCCGTCATTGCCGAAGTCAAGAAATCGGCGCTGCGCGGACGCGGTGGCGCGGGATTTCCGACCGGGCTCAAATGGAGCTTCATGCCGCGCCAGTACACCGGGCAGAAGTATTTGGTCTGCAATTCGGACGAAGGCGAGCCGGGGACGTTCAAGGATCGCGACATCCTGCGCTACAACCCGCACATCGTCATCGAAGGCATGGCGATCGCCGCGTATGCGATGGGAGCGTCGGTCGGCTACAACTACATCCACGGCGAGATCTGGGCGGAGTACGAGCGCTTCGAGGAGGCGCTCAATGAAGCGCGCAGCGCGGGCTATCTCGGAGGAAACATCCTGGGCTCTGAGTATTCTTTCGAACTGCATGCGGTGCACGGCTTTGGCGCGTATATCTGCGGCGAGGAAACGGCGCTGCTGGAGTCGATGGAAGGCAAGAAGGGGTTGCCACGCTTCAAGCCGCCGTTTCCCGCCAGCCATGGCCTGTACGGCAAGCCGACGACGATCAACAACACCGAGACGTTCGCTGCCGTGCCTTTCATCATCACCCACGGCGGTGACGCCTTCCTGGAGATCGGTCGGCACAACAACGGCGGCACCAAGATTTTTTCGGTTTCGGGCGACGTGACCTATCCCGGCAACTACGAGGTCCCGCTGGGGACGCCGTTTGCGAAGTTGCTCGAACTGGCCGGTGGCATGCGCGACGGCAGGAAGATCAAGGGCGTGATTCCCGGCGGCTCGTCGATGCCGGTCGTGCCGGGCGACGTGATGATGGCGACCGACATGGATTACGACTCGATCGCCAAGGCCGGCTCGATGCTCGGCTCGGGCGCCGTGATCGTGATGGACGAGACGCGCTGCATGGTCAGATCGGCCGAGCGACTCGCCTATTTCTACTTCGAGGAGAGCTGCGGCCAGTGCACGCCGTGCCGCGAGGGCACCGGTTGGCTGTATCGGATCATTCACCGCATCGAACACGGCGAAGGCCGCCCCGAGGACCTCGATTTATTGCATTCGCTGGCCGACAACATCCAGGGCCGCACGATCTGCGCGCTGGGTGACGCCGCTGCGATGCCGGTGCGCGCGTTCGTCAAGCACTACCGCTCCGAGTTCGAACATCACATTGAGCATGGGCGTTGC
>JBGTEW010000167.1:0-1548 GCA_041747615.1 Burkholderiaceae bacterium
CGCTTCGATCCGACGCGCGGTGTGCAGGACCGCCATCACTACGGGGAGGGCTGCATGGTCGAGGAGCACCGCTTTGTGCCGGCACCGCAGGCGCAGCGCGCACGCCAGGGCTGGCTCATCGGTACGGTGCTCGACTACCGACGCGGTCGCAGCGGTATCTCCATCCTCGACGCCGAGAACCTCGCCGCCGGACCGCTCGCGCAGGCCTGGTTGCCGGGCACAGTTCCGCTGGGATTCCACGGCTGGTTCGTCTGAGCACGCGGTGACTGCTCGGCAAGGCAGTCGCGACTGCCCAACGTCAAGTTGCTGAAGTCGGCGTTGTGGCCAATGAGAGCTGAGCTGTTCACACTCCCGTTCGATCTCACTCCACGTTCGCCGGTGATCCGCAGCCAGGACCGTTTGTTCGACTGCATCAGATCGGCGCCTGAGGGCGGCCGTTGGGAGTAGGCGTGATGAGCCCGAAGATCTTCGCAGGCTGCCTTCAGCATCGCGGTGAACGTCCGCTTTCCCCGGCAACAAGCTCAAGCTGAGTGACCAAAATGGGTCCCGCCGGTCAGTTCCCCGCCGCGCGTGGTAAGTCCGCCCGGCGCAGTCGGGCAGATCCGTCGTCGACCGTGGTCAATCGGCTGGCGGTCTGCACCCTCATACGAGGCCGCGGGGGCAACAACGTCGTTGCAAAATCATGGCCTTGCTGCGTTTGGGGGGCCTAGCGGTGCGCTGCTGAATGAAAAACGCAAAGTAGGTTCAGACAGCACAGACTTTGCTTTCTTGTGCATGCGTTCACCCAAGGTTTCGGTTTCACAACGTAAGCTTTCCGTTAAGGTCAGTTAATGTTCGGCAGGAAAGCTCAAGTGCCGAGCATAGAAAACAAAGCAACTGATTGAAAAATAATAAGTTTGTATAACGAAGCGTTACGAACCAGATCGAGCCGCCCCGTGATATCGCCCGAAATCATCCTCGCCCTTGCCGTCGCGCCGACGCTCGCGCTGCTGCTGGCGGGTGTGCGCCGGGTGCCGGAGGGCACCGCGTTCACCGTTCATCGCTTTGGTCACTACGCGCGCACCCTGGCGCCAGGCCTGCGGTTTGCGTTGCCGCTGGTCGAGCGAGTGTCGGCACCGGTCGAGCTGATCAATCACCGCATCCAGATGCCGATTGACGCCAGCGTCGAGGGCGCCGCGCGAGCCGCCTTCTACTACCAGATCGTCGAGCCCGAACGCAGCGGCGACCAGCTCGACGACATCGACCGGGTGGTGGAGCGCGAGGTTCGCGAACTTCTGGATGCCGCGCTGGCGTCGGCGGGGCGGGATGCCGACGCCGTCAGTGGCCGACTCAAGCAGGCGCTCAACGAACGGCTGGCCACCCTCGGCCTGCGCGTCACTCGCTGCCAGTTCGGCGTCTGAGCGAGCGGGACCGGAGCTAGCGGCGCGGGTTGCCGCTGTCCCTGTAGCTGCGGATACTGGCGCTCCGAGCCGTAGTCCTTCCGCGTGAACTCGACCCTTCCCGGCACTCACCCGAGCGCGGCGCCGCTGCTCGATGCCCTGCGCCCGC
>JBGTEW010000168.1:0-7080 GCA_041747615.1 Burkholderiaceae bacterium
GCGGTCGCGCGAGCGCTGGCGGGCGGGCCTCGCGTGCTGTTCCTCGACGAGGCGACATCGCGTATCGACAGCGAAACCGAGCGGCAGGTGGCGCACGCCCTGTCGTTGCTCCATGGCACGACGACGGTAATCGCGATCGCCCACCGGCTTTCGACGATCCGTGCGGCCGACCGCATCTTCGTGCTGAGTCACGGGCGGCTGGCGGAACAGGGCACGCACGATCAGCTGATGGCGATCGAGGGCGGCATCTATCAGCGCCTGTACTTGCTGCAGCAGATCGGCGAATAGCAGGAGGAGTTGGGTGTAAGCAACCGACCGCCGGCCGCGCGATAATTGCAAACTTGACCTCACTCGCATCGAACCATGGAAACCAAGGAAGTCCACGGCAAGGAAACGCTCGGCTTTCAGGCGGAAGTCAAGCAGCTGTTACAGCTAATGATTCATTCGCTGTACAGCAACAAGGAAATTTTTCTGCGCGAGCTGATCAGCAATGCATCGGACGCGTGCGACAGATTGCGGTTCGAGGCGATGTCGCAGCCGCAGCTGCTCGAAGGGCACGCCGAGCTTGGGATCACGGTGTCTTTCGACAAGGCCGCGCGCATAATTACCGTGTCCGATAACGGTATCGGCATGTCGCGCACCGATGCGATCGAGCATCTGGGAACGATCGCAAAGTCGGGAACGCGAGAGTTTTTCGCGCAGCTCTCCGGCGACCAGCAGAAGGACGCGCAACTGATCGGGCAGTTCGGCGTCGGCTTTTATTCGAGCTTCATCGTCGCCGATCGTGTGACCGTGATTTCGCGGCGGGCCGGTCAGGACGAGGCGATCCGCTGGGAAAGCGACGGCGGCGGCGAGTTCTCGATCGAGGCCGCGGAGCGTGCCGAGTCGGGTACGGATATCAGCCTTCATCTGCGCGAGGGTGAAGACGAGTTCCTGTCGACGTCGAAACTGAAAGCGGTGATCACGCGCTACTCCGACCACATCTCGTTGCCGATCCGCATGCGCAAGGAAGTGTGGGACAAAGACAAAAACGAATATCGTCAGACAGACGAGCACGAGACGATCAACCAGGCCAGCGCGCTGTGGGCGCGGGCGAAGTCGGACATTACCGAGGATCAGTATCGCGAGTTCTACAAGCATGTCTCGCACGACTTCGGCGATCCGCTGGCGTGGACGCATAACCGGGTTGAAGGACGGACCGAGTACATCCAGTTGCTGTATCTGCCTGAGCGCGCTCCGTTCGATCTTTGGGATCGCCAGCAGCGCCATGGCCTGAAGCTGTACGTAAAACGTGTCTTCATCATGGAGGACGCCGGGGACCTGCTGCCGCCGTACCTGCGCTTTGTGCGCGGGGTGATCGATTCGTCCGATCTGCCGTTGAACGTCTCGCGCGAAATCCTGCAGCAAAGTCGCGACGTCAAGGCGATCCGCGAGGGATCGACCAAGCGGGTGCTGAGCATGCTCGAAGACCTGGCCGAGAATCAAAAGAACAAGTACGCCGTGTTCTGGAAGGAATTCGGCCAGGTCCTGAAGGAAGGCACCGGCGAAGACAGTGCGAACCGCGAGCGGATTGCGAAACTGCTGCGATTTGCCTCGACGGCCAGCGACGAGCAGAACGTTTCGCTCGGCGAGTACGTCGCGCGCATGAAGGACGGGCAGAAGTCGATCTACTACGTCACCGCCGATTCGCTGGCGGGCGGCAAGAGCAGTCCCCATCTGGAGATCTTCCGGCGCAAGGAAGTCGAAGTGCTGATCCTGACCGATCGGGTGGACGAGTGGATGCTGTCCTTCCTTAACGAGTTCGATGGCAAGGAGCTGGCATCGGTGGCCAAAGGCGACCTCGACCTCGGGGAGCTGGCCGACGCGGAGGACAAGGAGGAGCAGCGCAAGGCCGTCGAGCAAAGCAAGGATCTGATCGAGGCGGTCAAGGCTGCGCTGGGTGATCGCGTCAAGGATGTGCGTGTGACCCTGCGCCTGACGGACTCACCGGCCTGTGTGGTTGCCGACGAGGATGCGATGAGCCAGCATCTGCTGCGCCTGCTGAAGGCCGCCGGACAGACCGCGCCGGCCGCGAAGCCGATCCTGGAGCTCAATCCGCATCATCCGCTGGTGCAGCGGCTGAGGCCCGAGGACCCGCGGCTGGCGGAATGGTCGGCGCTGCTGCTCGATCAGGCGGTGCTGGCCGAGGGCGGACAGCTCGACAACCCGGCCGATTTCGTCAAGCGTCTGAACGGCATGCTGATGAATGCGGGGAGCTGAGTCGAGGCTGCCCGCGCTGCGCGGTTTTCCTCCCGTCATCGACTGGCATAGCGAGCGCCTGATCCTCGGCAGCTTCCCGTCGATAGCATCGCTGGCCGCCGGCCAGTACTACGCTCACCCGCGCAATCAGTTCTGGCGACTGCTTTCCGACTTGCTGGAGGAGCCGCTGGTAGCACTGCCTTATCAGTCGCGCCTGCAGCGCGTATTGGCGCACGGGTTGGGCATCTGGGATGTGTTGCATGCGTGCGACCGCGAGGGTAGCGGGGATGCGTCAATCCGCAACCAGACAGTCAACCCGTTTGGGCGCCTGCGCCGGTTGGCGCCACGACTCCGGACGGTCGCCTTTAACGGACAAGCGGCGGGGCGCTTTGCCACGGAATTTGCCGCCGCCGGCTTCCGAACAGCCGTCCTTCCTTCCTCAAGCCCAGCGCATGCGGGCCGTTCCTACGAGCAGAAGCTGGCCGCCTGGCGGGGTTGGTGGATCGCTTCTGCACTGTGAAACGGTCGGACAGGTCCCGGACGGGTCGAAGCAGCGATCAAATTAGGGCCGAATGAGCCGCAATTACCGCGCCCGCGCAGGGGGTGTATTCGGCTACTCTTTCGACCCTCGGGCCCGGCCGTCATGTCTTCCCAGTCCACTTCGTGAGCGCCACTCCAACTGCCACCTCTGGGCGTGCCAGCCGCACGACCGTGCATCGCGTGATCGGCGAGATGCGCAAGACGGTGCGCAACCAGTTCGATCCGCTGCTTACCGAGGCAACGCGCGAAGCGATCCAAGCGATCGACGCTGACGATGGCGCAACTGCAACGCTGAAAAAATCGGTGCGGCGGCTGCTGGTCGATCAGCGGGAATTTTCCAGTTCGTTCTTCAACGCGGTCGATACGCACATCGATGCCGCCATCGATGAGCTCTTCAGCGGCGGCAAGGAAAAGAAACCGGCGAGTGCCGGTGGCAGTAGTGCTCCCAGCCTGTCGCTCGTCGAGTACGACGAGATGGAAGAAGCGATGGTCATCGATCGCTTTTCATCACGCATCCGCAATGCCGCCGATGCGTCGTTCACGCCGCTGACGCAGCGGCTCGCGAAGGCGCTGCAGATTCCCGGCCTGGGTGATCGCGAGAACCCGTTCCATCCGGTGCGCTTCTGCCGCGCACTGGGCGATGCGATCGACAAGCTCGGATTCAAGGGTGACCAGCGGCATGCGGTTCTGAAGGCGTTCGATGTCAGCCTGTTGAAACCGCTGGTCGCCGTTTACACGGCGTTGAACAACGACCTCGAAGGCAAGGGCGTTCAGGAGGGAACAAATTCTGCACCCTTCAAAAACACAGGCTTTCGCAACACGATGATCGGGGGCACGAGCGGTGCACACGCCGCCGGACGTTCCACTCAGGGCGGCCGTCCGCACGGCGCGATTACCGGAGCGACCGCCGAGCAGCTGTTGAGCGCGCTGTATCAACGCATGCAGGTGCCGACGACACCCGGCAGCGCGATGCCGATGTCGTCGATGCCTCACACCCAGACGCCGGCGACGCCGTTGTTCGATCGCGTTGAACCCGTGACCGGAGCGACGCCGCTCTCGCCCGGCTTCGTCGTGACCGGTGCAACGTCGGTGCCGATTGCGCCCGGGACACCGGTTCAGTTTGCTGCGATCGATCCGGGCCTGCTGGCATCGATCAACGAGGTCCAGCGCCTGAACGCGCTAGCGACGATGGCCGGCAAGAGCGGCGCCGCGGCGGCGATGATCAGTGAGCGTGACGAGGCGCATCTGAGGTCGCATGTGGCCGAGAAAGCGACCAAGCAGATCGACAAGCTGACGATCGAGCTGGTCGGCATGTTGTTCGATCGCATTCACCAGGACAAACATCTGCCGGCCGAGATCAAGACGGCGCTTTCGCGCCTGCAGTTTCCGATCATGAAGGTCGCACTGGCGGACTCGGATCTGTTCGTTTCTCCGGTTCAACCCGCGCGCCGGTTGATGGATCGCATTGCCGGCACTGGGATTGGCTGGCGTCCGGAGGGCGAGGAAAACGCGCGCTACCTGAGTGAAGTCAATCGAGCGGTCAACACGGTGGTCGTTGCGATCAACGAGGGCCCGCCGATTTTTGAGAAGGCACTGAACGAGTTCGAGGTGTACCTGGCCGAAGAGCGCGTGCGCGACGACGATCCGGTGACGCGCGCGAAGCGCGCGCTCGAGGAGGCGGAGACGCGCGAGATCATGGCGATCAATGCCGCGATCGGTATCCGTCGTGTGTTCGACGGTGTGCAGATCGAATCGTATCTGCGCGATTTTCTGCTCGAAAATTGGGTCAAGGTGCTGGTCGCCGCGACCTTGCGCGAACGCACGCAGCCCGAGTATTCGAAGAAGTTCCGCGACATTGTTTCCGATCTGGTATGGAGTGTGCAGCCGAAGATCGATCCGGATGAGCGCAAGCGACTGGTCAAAACGATTCCTGCAGTGCTCAGCACCGTGCGTGAAGGCTTGCAGCTGATCGAGTTTTCCCCGGCGCAGTCACAGGAGTTCTTTTCGCGCCTGATGGCGTCGCACGCGCAGGCGGTCAAGGCGCTCGAAGTTGCCTACGGCACCGGTGCACCGATGGATCCTGCGGCTTTCAAGCGCAAGCTTGACGAAGTGAAGATTGTCGAGCCGCCGCCGGTGGTCGCGAACGAGCCTGAGCAGCCGCTGACGATTACGGCCGAGGTCGTGCGCAGTGCGGTGGCCGCCAACCATGCAGAAGTCAACCTGCTGGAAGCGCCGCTGACGGTGCAGCCGGAGGAAATGATCCCAGTGGAGAAACTGTCGGACCAGGATATCGACGCAATGATCGATGGCTGGCAGCGCGGTACCTGGTTCGATCTGTGGACTGGCGAGCAAACCGAGCGCGTGCGTCTGCGCTGGATCAGCCCGCGCCGTAACTTCTACCTGTTCACGTCGGCGGAAACCGGCAAGGCGCACAGCCTGTCACCGCTGATACTGCGCGGCTACGTGCGCGCCGGACGCCTGCGAACGGCCGAACGTGCACCGCTGTTCGAGCGCGTGGTCGACGACATGATGCATGACTTGCAGGGCGAGCGCGTGGCCGCGTAAAGCGGTGATCGGTTGTTGGTGATCAGTGATCGGTGAAAGCAAAACGAAGAGCGCGACCGGCGCCCCGTAAAGGGAACTCGATCACCGATCACCGATCACCGATCACGCTGTCCGAAGAAGACGGCATTCGCTATCTGCACTTCGGCACCGAATGGATCCAGGGCGGCATGCGCATTGCACAGCCGTTCGCGCTCGAGCTCGAATATCAAAGAATGCTGATGGCGGTCGGGCTTTTCCTGCCCGGACCACGGCGCATCGTGCAACTGGGTTTGGGCGCCGGAGCGCTGACCAAATTCTGCTGGCGTCATGTTCCGAGCGCCGATATCGCCGCAGTCGAAGTGAGTGTCGACGTGATCGACGCGGCGCGGGCATGGTTCTGCTTGCCGCCTGATGACGAGCGGCTGACGGTGGTCGAGGCGGATGCACGCGAGTTCATCAGCCATCCGCGGCAGCGTGCCACCGCGGACTGGCTGCAAGTCGATTTGTACGATGCCCAGGCGCGCGGGCCGGTATATGACGATGTCGCGTTCTATCGTGCTTGCCGTAGGGCATTGAAATCGCCCGGCGTGGCGTCGTTCAACCTGTTCGGCAGGAAGTTCGATCCGAGCTTCGCCGCGATCGCATCGGCATTCGATGACCGTGCGCTGGTGCTGCCCGAAGTCGACGCCGGTAACCGTGTGGTGCTGGCGCTGGTCGGACCGCCGCTCGACGTGCCATTTGCTGCACTTGATCGACGGGCACGCGAACTGGAGGCGCGCTGGAAGCTGAAAGCGCGCGGCTGGGTCGCCGGCTTGCGGCGTGAAAACGAACTCGGATCGCGCTTCGTGGTTTAGGAATGCCTTCTAATGCCTTCAATTCAGGGACGTTTTGGCGCTACTAACGAGCTAAAGTCCCTTGACAGCAGGTACCACGTGGATAGAGTCCAACGTCTATAGTGTCGAAGCCGCTGAGCGCGCGGCACCCTCTCGAAACTGGCCAACAACCTGGGACTGCATGGAGTTTCCTCCGGCTTCCGAAGCGTCGCGCGCAAGCGGTGACGTGCCGTACGTAACGGCTGCGCAGGCCTCTGCGCTGCTGAAGTCCGGTATGGCGATTTCGAACGAGCTGATCGGAGCCGCGTTCCCTGAGTTTGCCAAGACCATCCTCGACGAACTCTCCGGTAAGTGGGACTTCGACGTTGGCTCGCCGCTGGTGCAACGACATCTGGCCGCGAAGTTCGATGACCTGCACCACACGTTCATGGCGCGCCTGCAGGAAACGCAGGACCAGTATTTCCACGAGATCACCGTCGGGCGGGTGCAGGCGCCGCCGGGGACGCTCGATGCCGAAACACTGTCGCTGGTCGATTCGATTTCGGTGGAGAGCAACACGGTCGTCGAGCGCCATGCGAGCAAGGTCGCGGGCTATGCGGAACAGTCGCTGCGCGATCTGAATCTGGTCGTCGCGTTCCTGCTCGGAAAGAGCACGATTCGCAGTTCGGAGAATCCGCTCGGCCCGGCCGTTTACGTACGCGCACTGCTGCGCGCCGCGGAAGATACCGATCTGCACAAGGAGGCGTGGGAGTTTTTTCTGACGGTGTTCGAGAAGCCGTTTGGAGAAGAGCTCGCGCGCATCGTGCGCCAGCTGCTCGATCACTACACGAACCACGGCGTCGACGTGCGCGCAATTCGCCGAACGCGTGCCGCGCCGAAGCAGGCGGCTTCACCGTGGCAGGTTCCGGGCAGCGCGCCGCAAGGC
>JBGTEW010000169.1:0-2699 GCA_041747615.1 Burkholderiaceae bacterium
GCACGAGCACCAGATCTGGAGCGACTTCGTGCACACGCTGACGTTTCCCAATCACCTGCGCGCGTTCGCCTTCACTTTTCTGATGATGGTCTCAGGATTCACCGTGATCCCTTACATCAGCCTTTACATGGTGTCGAATATCGGACTGCCGGAAACGCAGCTGCCACTGGTGTACCTGGCTGGCGGGGTCGCCACTTTCTTTACCGCGCGCTGGTTCGGACACTGGTCCGACCGTGAGGGAAAGCAACCGGTCTATCGCAAGATTGCGCTGATCTCGATCATCCCGTTGCTGATCATCACGCATGCTCCGGCATTGCCGCTGTTTTTGACCCTGGTGCTGGCCGTACTGTTTTTTGTATTCGTTTCCGGCCGCATGGTGCCCGGGATGGCGGTCGTGACCAGTGCTGCACGTCCTGGCGCCCGCGCAGCCTTCATGACGCTGAACGGCTCGGTCATGCAGATCGCCTCCGGGTTCGCAGCCACGTTCAGCGGCGCGTTGATTTACCGGCTGCCGTCGGGTGCGCTACAGAACTACCACTGGGTCGGATGGATCGCTGCCGCAGCAACGCTGGTGGCGGTCTGGTGGGTGGCCAACATCGAGACGCTCGATGCGGCACCGGCAAAGCCGGTGATTGAAGAACCTATCGGCTAGCAGGCTGTTGAAAAACTACTGCGCGGGCCGATTTTCCACCTCCGGTGCTCGCTGTACATCTCGTACAGTTCCGCTCCTCGGCGGCAACTCGGCCCTGCTCGCTACGTTTTTCAGCAGCCTACTAGCTCGCGCTCAGGCGCTCGATTTCCGGGGCTTCTTTCGTTTTGCTGCGTTCTTGCGCGCCCGTTTCGACGCTGGCTGCGGCGAAGACGCTGCGCCAGCGGTAGTGGATGCGATTTTGACGAACTGATCCTGCAGCGTGTTCCACCATGCAGCCGGATTGAAAGGCGCCGTACTGATTCCTGCGGCGGGGACGACCGGTTGTTTACCTTCGGCGGGTCGCTGTGTGCTCTTCGTCTCCGCGGCGGCCTCTTCGCTCTTCATTGCCGCGAGCCCGAGTTGAACTTCGGGGGGCGGCGCACCCGCGCCGCTTTTCGCCATCGGCGCCAGCATCGCTCCGCTGATTCCCTTCAGCGTTGCGATGGTCGCACGCTGCACTTCAAGACTTTGAATCGTGGTGCGCAGAATGCTGGCGTTCAACTCCAGCCACTGCTCGACAGCGCGCAGATCGGCAATCCGCTTCTCGAGCTCGTTGATATCGAACGTCGGCGCCAGCATGTTCGGGAGCTGCTGCGGGATGCGTGCCGCCATTGTCGCCAGATGACCCGCATTTGGAAGCCCGGGAATCCCGGGCAGGCCGGCGAAGCCCCACATCCTTTTCATCAACTCGAGGCTGTCGCCGACTGGGTTCGAGAACGGCAGTGCGCTGCGCTTGGTCGTCATGAGTTTCCCCTCAACGGTGCGACCCTTTGATCGATCGCACCGAATATCGACCGGCCATCCGCATCGAACATCTCGATTCGGACACGATCGCCGTACTTCATGAACGGCGTCTTCGCCGCTCCGTGTTCGATCATTTCCAGACTGCGCTTTTCAGCGATGCAGCAGTATCCGCGGCTGCGATCGATGTTCGACACTGTGCCCGAACCGATGATCGATCCGGCGCGCACGTTGCGTGTCTTTGCCAGATGCGCGATCAGCTGGGCGAAGCTGAACGTCATATCGTCGCCGGCGTTCGGCTCGCCGACTTTGGCGACGTTCCAGTGGACTGTCAGTGGCAGATGAGCCTTCGCGTCGTGCCAGGCATCGTCCAGCTCGTCGGGCGTGACGGCGACCGGCGAGAACGCAGTCGCTGGCTTGCTCTGGAAGAACCCGAATCCTTTCGCGAGCTCGGCCGGGATCAGGTTGCGCAGACTCACGTCGTTGACCAGCATCAGCAGCCGAATGTAATCGACAATCTCTTTCGGCTTCGACGCCATCGGCACGTCCCCGGTGATCACCGCCACCTCGGCTTCGAAATCGATGCCGTGATCCTCGCTTGGACAGACGATGTCGTCATTCGGACCCAGCAGATCGTCGCTGCCGCCCTGGTACATCAGCGGATCGGTCCAGAACGACGGCGGCATCTCGGCGCCGCGGGCTTTGCGCACCAGCTCGACGTGATTCACGTACGCCGAGCCGTCGGCCCACTGATAGGCGCGAGGCAATGGCGCCATTGCCTGCTTTGGGTCGAACGCAAAGGCGTGGCGGGCGCGGCCTTCGTTCAGGGTTTGATACAGGTCCTCCAGCTGCGGCGCGAAGAACTTCCAGTCGTCGAGTGCGGTTTGCAGCCTCGTCGCGATGCCGGCCGCATGGTGCGCCAGCGTCAGATCGCGCGACACTACGACCAGTTGTCCGTCACGCGAGCCGTCTGTCAGCGTTGCCAGCTTCATTGAGCGATTGCTTTCGAAAGACCGCTGTATCTTAACGTTCGCAAGCCGCACGCTTCGGCGGTACGCGCGTCCAAACTGACCATGCAGAGCCGCTTTACCGTTCCGATCTGGCGCGGCGCATCGTTGCCGCGGGCAGTGGCTGTGTTTTCACTCGTGCTGCTGATTCATCTGTGGGCGCTGTACATTTTCTCGCGCGGGCTGGCGGCGATGGCGCCGGCGGATGTCACGCAGACCACGTTGACGGTGGCGCTGCTGGCACCGCAACCGAAAGCTGC
>JBGTEW010000170.1:0-6873 GCA_041747615.1 Burkholderiaceae bacterium
GCCAGCTGCCCGGCCGCCTGCCCAGGACTCAGCGCCCACAAGCGTTTACCGATCGGCATGGTCCGGCTATCGACCTTTTGCCGACGAGAATGTCATCTCGTGGCGGCACGCCAACGACGAGGTCCTTCGCATCGGCGGCTGGCGCGCCTACCTGCGCGAGAGCCAGAGCGGGCCATCGTCCGGCAGCGAAGGCGTGGCTCGTCCGGCGCCTGCGAGCAGGGCTTCGCCCAATGAGGCCTCGCGTGGTTCGGGCGCTGCACACCACCACGGCTCGCACAACGCATCGGGGCAATCGCGATGAGCGTGCACCCACGGCAGCGGTTGATCGCCGCCATCAGCGCGGCACTCTTGCTCGGCGGATGCGCAAGCACGGCTGTGCAGGAAAATTTCGGCAGCGCGCAGCAGTTCACGCGCGAGCGGCTTGGCGCGGAAGTTCGCTGGCTAGATACCGACGAGGCGCGTCGCGACGCGCAAGCCGAGGTCGACGCGCTGCTGCAGAAGCCGTTGTCGGCCGACGACGCGGTGCGCATCGCGCTTGCCTACAGCCCCTCATTGCAGGCGGTGTTGTTTGAAGGCGCAGCAAACTCGGCGATTGCCGCGCAATCGGCGCGACTGCCGAATCCGGTCTTTACGTTCGAGCGCCTGGTCCGCAACGAAAACGGCATGCGTGACCTCGATATCGGACGCGTGCTCTCGATCTCTGTGCTCGACTTGTTCCTGCTTCCAGCGCGGCTGCGCGCAGCGGGCTTCGCGCAGCAGCAGGCGCGCCTCAAGCTAACCGGCGATGTGATCCAGACGGCGCTCGACGCGCGGCAGTCGTGGGTGAGGGCGGTGGCTGCGCAGCAATCGCTGCATTACTCGGAGCAGGTCAAGCGCGCCGCCGATGCGAGTGCCGAACTGGCCCGGCGCATGCAGCAGGTCGGCAACTTCAGCAAACTGCAGCGCGCTCGCGAGCAATCCTTCGCAGCCGATGCGGTGGCGCAGGTGGCACGCGCGCAGCAAACGGCACTCGGCGCACGCGAAGGACTGATTCGTGCGCTGGGCTTGAACGATGCGCAAGCGCGCGCGTTGCAGTTGCCCGAGCGGCTGCCCGATCTGCCGCCCACGCCGGTTAAGGAAGCCACCACGATGCAAAGCGCGATCGATCAGCGACTTGACGTTTCAATGGCGCGCGCTGAGCTCGAATTTTCTGCGCGTGAGCAAGGGCTCACGCAAGTCACCAGCGTCGTCAATGGCTTCGAGATCGCCGGCGTGCGCAATAGCGAAACCGGCAGGGCGCCGCAAAAGGGTTACGAAATCGAAATTCCGCTGCCGATTTTCGATTTCGGGGACACGCTGCGCACCAGCTCGCAGGCGCGCTACATGGCGCGGCTTAATCGCACGGCGCAGCTGGCGGTGAACGCCGCCTCTGAAGTACGCCAGAGCTATGGCGCGTATCGCACCGCGTACGACATCGCGCGCCATTATCGCGACGAGATCGTCCCGCTGCGCAAAGTCATCGCCGATGAGAATCTGCTGCGTTACAACGGCATGCTGATCGGCGTGTTCGAGCTGCTCGCGGATGCGCGCGAACAGATCGGCAGCGTGGTGCAGGCAGTCGACGCGCACAGGGATTTCTGGCTGGCCGATGCGGCGTTGCAAGGCGCAGTCATTGGCAAACCGATCAATGCCTTCGCGATGGAGGCGACGCTGCCCGTACGCGCCGCCGCGCCTGCCCACTAATCAGGAAACAAGCAAATGCTCTCTCGACGTAATTTCTTCGGCCACAGCGCCGCGATCGCCGCGGCTGCTTCGGTCAGCAAAGTCGCACTGGCTGCGCTGCCCGAGCCAACGATCCAGACCAAGCCCGACACGATGCCGCCCTTGGTGCCATCGAGCGGCCGTTCATACAACCCGGTCGTCACGCTGAACGGTTGGACTTTGCCCTGGCGCATGAACGCCGGTGTCAAGGAGTTTCATCTGGTCGCCGAGCCGGTGGTGCGCGAGATCGCGCCCGGCATGAAGGCGCACCTGTGGGGCTACAACGGCCAATCGCCGGGGCCGACGATCGAAGTGGTCGAAGGCGACCGCGTGCGCATCTTCGTCACCAATCGCCTACCCGAGCACACGAGCATTCACTGGCACGGCCAGCGCCTGCCCAACGGCATGGACGGCGTTGCCGGCCTGAATCAGAAAGCGATTCCGTCGGGGAAAACCTATGTGTACGAGTTCGTCGCCAGGCGCCCCGGCACTTTCATGTACCACCCGCATGCTGACGAGATGGTGCAAATGGCGATGGGAATGATGGGCTTCTGGGTCACGCATCCCCGCGCAAAGCACCCGCTGATCGACGAAGTCGACCGCGACTTCGTGTTCCTGTTGAACAACTACGACATCGAGCCCGGGAGTGCTACGCCGAAGATCATGACAATGCTCGACTTCAACCTGTTCAACTTCAACAGCCGCGTTTTCCCCGGCATCGATTCGCTGAACGTGCGCAAGAACGACAAGGTGCGCATCCGCATCGGCAACCTGACGATGACCAGCCATCCGATCCATCTGCACGGGCACGAGTTTCTGATCACTGGGACGGACGGCGGACCGACGCCCAAATCGACGCGCTGGTACGAAGTGACGACCAACGTCGCGGTCGGCCAGATGCGGCAGTTGGAATTCATAGCGGATGAAGAAGGCGACTGGGCGTTTCACTGTCACAAGAGCCACCACACGATGAACGCGATGGGGCATGACGTGCCGACGATGATCGGTGTCGATCACCGCGGTGTTGCGCGGCAGATTACCAATCTGATTCCCGATTACATGGCGATGAGCGAGCGCGGGATGGCCGACATGACCGAAATGGAAATGCCGCTGCCGGATAACACGATTCCGATGATGACCGGCCAGGGGCCGTACGGCTCGGTCGAGATGGGCGGCATGTTCACCGTGGTCAAAGTGCGGAGCGATCAAAAGCCTGGCGTTTACACCGACCCGGGTTGGTACGAGCAACCGGCCGGCACGCAAGCCTACGAATGGACCGGCCCGCTCGCCGAGCCCGCGCGATTCAAGAGCGAAGGCGGGCAGTCGATGCCGCGCCAGCGCAAGCCGGCGGCCGCCACCGAAGTCAAGGTACGTAAACCGTCCGGCCACGCCGGACATTGAAACTAAACGATGAGGTACAGATGAAACTCAAAGCAGCTTGTGCAGCGTTGTTGGTAGCCGCGGCCTTGCCGGCAGGCGCGCAGCACGCGAGTCCATATGCTGGACAGGAACGCAACGAGATCAAGGCGCTGTCGGCGCAGGAAGTGAACTCTTTGCTGGCGGGGCACGGGATGGGCTACGCGAAGGCGGCCGAGCTAAATGGCTATCCCGGACCGATGCACGTCAGCGAACTGGCAGAGCAACTGGCGCTGACGCCGCAGCAGCTCAAGAGCAGTCAGCAATTGATGCACGAACACAAGGAGCGGGCGCGCCGGCTTGGTGCTGAAGTTGTCGCCGCGGAGCGCGCATTGGATCAACTGTTCAGGGACCGGCGGGCCGATGCGACAGCGGTTGCAAGCGGGGCAGAGCGCATCGGTTTATTGCAGGCGCAGCTTCGTGCCGAGCACCTGAATACGCACCTGTTGCAAACCGCCTTGCTCAGCACCGATCAGGCGCGGCGTTACACCGAACTGCGCGGCTACGCGGGCGCAACGCCAAGTGGTCCCGGACAAGATTCACCACCTTCTCACCATCGCAAAACTCACTGAAGGTAAGCATGAACGCTCTGCAAATTATTATTCCGGCAGTACTCCTGACGCTGACTCCGCTTGGCGCTGCGCATGCGCACGGCGACAAACCCCACGCCAAGAACACCGGACCCGTCGTCAAGGAACAGAAGGAATGGGGTATCGCCGGCGATGCCAGCTCCGTCAGTCGCACGATCGAGGTTCGTATGCTGGACACCATGCGCTTCACGCCCGACCTGATCGAAGTCAAGCGGGGCGAAACG
Organism: Burkholderiaceae bacterium; assembly: GCA_041747615.1. Taxonomy (GTDB): domain Bacteria; phylum Pseudomonadota; class Gammaproteobacteria; order Burkholderiales; family Burkholderiaceae_F; genus JACCZX01. Next base: position 3,971 of record JBGTEW010000170.1, read on the forward strand.
ATACGGTTCGTGCACAAAAACGACGGGGAAATCATGCACGAGTTCGTGATCGGCACCAAGAAAGAGCTCGATGAACACGCCGTGCTGATGCTGAAGTTTCCCAACATGGAACACGACGAGCCTTACATGGTGCATGTGGCCCCCGGCAAGACCGGTGAAGTCATCTGGACGTTCAATCGGCCCGGCGAATTCGACTTCGCTTGCCTGATCCCGGGCCACTATCAAGCCGGCATGGTCGGTAAGGTAAAGGTGTCCAAATGAACCAGCGCCGTCGCCAACTTTGCTCCGCGCTGGCGCTCTCAGCAGTTGCGCCGCCGGCTGTGGCACAGGCCGACAAGCCATTTATGGAAGTGTGGAAATCGCCAGGCTGCGGTTGCTGCGATGACTGGATCGACTACATCCGGAACAGCGGCTTCGCGGTCAAGGTAAATGAAACCGGCAACAACGATGCGCGCAGAAAGCTGGGGATGCCCGGCATGTACAGCTCATGCCACACCGGCCTGGTCAACGGTTACGTGGTCGAAGGACACGTGCCTGCGCGCGAGATACATCGCATGCTGAAAGAAAAGCCAAAAGCACTGGGAGTCACGGTTCCCGTCATGCCGCTCGGCTCGCCGGGCATGGATGGTCCCAAGTACGGCAATCGGACCGATCCGTACGAAGTCATTCTTGTCCAGCGCGACGGTACCGCCACGATCTATCAGTCTTACAAGTAAAGGAATCATCGATGAAAACTATCGTTTCTACGCTTTCCATCTCGCTGCTGGTTGCAACATCGGCAGCGTTTGCTCAGACTGCCGCTCCCGCGCAAGGGTCTTCGGCGCAATCGCCACGGGCGATGACCGAAATGGCCGCCGGCGAAGTGCGCAAGGTCGACAAGGACGCGCGCAAGATCACGCTGCGCCACGGCGAACTCAAGCAACTCGACATGCCCCCGATGACGATGGTGTTTCAGGTCAAGGATCCGTCGCTGCTCGATAAAGTGAAAGCCGGCGACAAAGTCAAGTTTAAGGCGGAAAGCGCCAGCGGAACCATGACGCTCACGGAGATCGAGACGGCCAAATAGCGAGACTTCGCAAACGAACTTGTTGGCGCGTTCATTGTTCATCGGCTATTACGCGGTTCCTTCCAGCATCTTGCTGCAGGTTTCATTGGCCGGTCTTGTGATCGCCAGCATCTGGCTGGGCGCTTGAAGTGCGCCGCTGTGCAAAATGCGCCGCTGTTGAACAACGACCGATGGCCCGGCTCCTGGATGCGTAAAGTTATCGCCATTGCGGCCCGCGAAGCCTTCCTTCGCAGGTCATTGGAGCTCCACGCACAGTCAGACGTGAATGTCATCCTGCGCACACGCGGCGACTACACCGACATCAAGAAGGTGATGTAGTCCACTTGGATCGTAAGCAATGACCGGCGCTGAACAACGACCAATGCCCAACCAGCCTTCGATGCGTCATGTGATTGCCGCGTTTGCGTGCGCATGCCTTGGCGGTTTTGCGACAGCCGAAGTCATCGAGGTGAAACTTGCGCCAGATTCCGTTCTAAAAAAACAGCTGACGGTGCCTCCAGGAAAGTTCTCGGAGTTGTGCGCGACGTTGCGGCGCGGCCGCGTTGTCGCGTGGCAATTCCGGGCCGATGCACCGACCGACTTCAACATTCACTACCACGTCGACAAGCGCGTCGAGTATCCGGAACAGCTGACGAAAGTAAAAGACGCCGGTGGGCGATTGCTGGTCGAGGTAGATCAATCGTATTGCTGGATGTGGACCAATCGATCGGCCGCAATGGTCGCCGTCGAGGTGACGCTGAAAGAGACCAACCGCTAGCGCGCGCCGCGCCGGGCAGCTAGCGGTTCGCGCAGCGCGCGTGCGGTGGTCTGGGCGCGAACCTCATTTAGCGTCATCGTGCCCGGGTACTGCTTCTTGCCCCAGTGCGTTTTCCTGCAACTCACACATCGCTTCGCAGGCAAAGAGAGAATCCTGCTTGCCCGCTCTCGATCCGCGAGCGCCACGGCGCTGACCGGCGCGGTCTTTTAAGGCTTGACGTTGCCATGCTGGTGCCGGTGATGCGCGTCGGGAAAATGCGGATGCCGATGCGTCATCGGCTCATGACGGTGCCGGTGGCTGTGTTTGGTGCCGGGCGGCACCGGCTCGGTGTGAGGGTGCTGGTGATGCTCATCGTGCGTGTGTTCGTGCTCGTGCTCGAGCGCCTCGTGCAAGTGTTCATGCTCGTGCCGCTCGGTCAGATGCAGCCATACGCCCAGCGCCATTAGCGCACCGGCGACCGTCAACTGCAGTGTCACGGTTTCGTTAAGAACCAGCACTGCCAGCAGCGCTCCGAAGAACGGCGCTACCCCGAAGTAGGCGCCAGTGCGTGCGGTACCGAGATGGCGCAGGCCGATCACGAACAGCACCAAGCTGACACCGTACGCAAAGAAGCCGACGGCGAGCGCGCCACCGACCGCGGGCCATGCCGGCCACGCAGCGCCGAGCACCAACGCCAGAACAACGTTCGTCGTGCCGGCGCAAAGGCCCTTCACTGTCGCGATCCAGCCGGCGTCGGCCAGCGACACCTTGCGTGTGAGGTTATTGTCGATGCCCCAGCACAAACACGCGCCGATTACCGCGAGGGCCGGCAGCATGGCGCCGAAATCGGCGCGGTCCGGCCAGCTCAAAAACACCGCGCCGGCGACGATGGCGATCATGCCGACAAACACGCGCCGGTCGACGTTCTCGCGAAACACCACCCACGCGATGACCGCGGTAAACACGGACTCGGCGTTTAGCAGCAGCGCAGCGCCCGATGCCGGCATACCCACCAGGCCATACATCAACAGCACCGGGCCCATCACACCGCCGAACGCAACGGCGAGCGCCAGCCAGCGCCATTCGCCGGGGGCCAGCCGC
>JBGTEW010000171.1:0-2439 GCA_041747615.1 Burkholderiaceae bacterium
CGCCCGAGGAGCGGAGCAACGCCGGGGCCGTTGAGCAAAAAAGCGCTTTAGCCCTTTTTTGCGCCGGCGTTGTTGAGCACCGCAGTGGTTGGCACGAAGTGCCCGACGACTAGGCGGCGCAGCTGCGCCAGCCGCTGCTGCCGCGCGAGAACCTCCGAGCTACTTCTTTACTTTCGGCACCCGCCCCAACAAGTAGAACTCGTCGTTCGGCCGCATGCCGATCATGTTCGCCATCCGGTTCGACAGCGCGAAGAACGCGGCGATACCGCCAATGTCCCAGATGTCCTCGTCGGAAAATCCGTGCTTCTTCAGTGCATCGAAATCTCCGTCTTCGATCGACGACGACGCCGTCGCCACCTTCATTGCAAACGCGAGCATGGACTTCTGCCGCGGCGTGATGTCCGCCTTGCGGTAGTTGACCGCGATCTGGTCGGCGATCAGCGGCTGCTTCTCGTATACGCGCAGGATCGCGCCATGCGCCACAATGCAGTACAGGCAATCGTTGGCGCCGCTGGTGGCGACGACAATCATCTCCTTCTCACCCTTGGTCAGCCCCGAATCGCGCAGCATCAACGCATCGTGATACGCGAAGAATGCGCGGCACTCGTCCGGCCGGTGCGCCAGCGTCAGGAACACGTTCGGAACAAACCCCGCTTTTTCCTGAACTTCGAGCATGCGGGCGCGCAGATCGTCGGGCACATCGTCTATTGAGGGCACCGGGTAGCGGCTGATCGGCCTTGTCGCGCTGTTCATTTGATCTGCTCCGAAACGAGCTCCCCGCGCGGCGCCGGCGAGTGCGTGGCGAACTGGATTTCATACAGATGCGCATACAAACCGCCGCGCGCCAGCAGTTGACGATGACTTCCTACCTCGATGATCCGGCCGTGTTCGAGCACGACTATCCGGTCGGCGCGCTCGATCGTCGACAACCGGTGCGCCACGACTAAAGTGGTGCGGCCCCGCATCAACCGCTCGAGGGACATCTGGATGTAGCGCTCGGATTCCGAATCGAGCGCAGAGGTGGCTTCGTCTAGCAACAGGATCGGCGCATCTTTCAGCAACGCTCGCGCGATCGAGATCCGCTGACGCTGCCCGCCTGACAGTTTCACCGCGTTTTCTCCGATCGGCGCGTCGAATCCTTTCGGCAACGATTCGATCAGCGGCAGCAGGAACGCCGCCTCTGCCGCCGCCCGCACGCGCTCAATCGGCGCATCACGTTGCCCGCCGTAGGCAATGTTCGCCGCGACCGTATCGTCGAACAGCACGACATCCTGCGAAACCAGAGCAATCTGCCGCCGCAGGCTGGCCAGCGTGAGATCCTCGATCGGCACGCCGTCAAGCACGATCTCGCCCACTGTCGGCCTGACAAAACGTGGAATCAGGTTGATCAGTGTTGTCTTGCCGGCGCCGGAAGGTCCGACCAGCGCGATCATTTCGCCGGACTCTACCTGCAAGTTGATGTCCACCAGTGCGTCCGACGCGGCTTGGGGGTAGCGAAACGACAGATGACGGAACTCGACCGCACCCCCCGCACGTTCGATGGTCCGGGTGCCGGTCTCCTGCTCGGGGCGCACGTCCATCATCGCAAACACGCTTTGGGCGCCGGCCGCCATGCGCGCCAGCGGGCCGTTCAGCGACGATAGATGCCGCAACGCCGGCAACAGCAGCAGTGCTGCCGCTAAGAACGTGACGAGGTCGCCCGCCGAGGCCTGTGTTTCGCGTACCTGCCACAGTGCAATCATCATCACGATCGCAACGCCGAAGGCGCCAAGAATCTGCGTGATAGGCGTGGCTGCCGACCACGCCACCTGCATCCGCATCGCAAAGCCGCGCAACCGGGCATTGATATGGCGAAAGCGTTCGCTCTCATAGGCTTCGCCGTCGTAAATCTTGACCACTGCACGCCCTTCGTGCGCTTCCTGCAGCGCGCGCGTCATCTCGCCGAGCATGGTCTGGTTCTCGACGTTAAGCCGGCGCAGGCGCGCGCTGAACAGGCGCAGAGTCAGCACGATCAGCGGCGCCAGCAGCAAAGCCACAACCGTCAGCTGCCAGTTGTAATAGACGAGCATCAGCAGCAGCCCGACAACCACCAGCGAATCGCGAACGGCGGTGTTAAGTACCTCTGCCGCCAGATTCAGCGCGTTGGTGGCCTCGTTGACGAACTTCGAGATGACCACGCCCGAGGGAACATCCTCAAACGTCGCTGTCGGCCACCGAACCATGCGCTCGAACATCGTCATGCGCAGCGTCATCAGGACCGATTGCGAGATTCGATTCAGCAGATACGAGCTGGTAAACGAAGCCAGCCCGCGCACGATGAACACGCCGACGAATGTCAGCGGCAGCCAGATGATCGTGCGCAGGTCGCTGGCGAGAAGCGCGCGGTCGGTCAGCACGCCGGTCAGCTTCGCCAGGACGGGATCGGTGGAGGCAGCCACG
>JBGTEW010000172.1:0-9959 GCA_041747615.1 Burkholderiaceae bacterium
TGGCGCCGCGGTGCTCGCAGATTCCATGTCGGCACGGGCCACACAGAGCCCACACCAGATGCCGGATATACGACTGCAGGCTTACCCCAAATGCCACAACTATCGGTCAGTCCTCTTGCGTTTGGGAGGAGTCCATATAAGGAGTGGTTAGGCCACACACGCGACGGCGGTGAACATCACGAGCGCACCCGGATAGAGCTTGACCGGCTGACATACGGCACGGGCCGGCGGCTCAACTGGAAAGTACTCTTTGAAGATTTCGTTGAATTGCTCGATCGCGCCCATGTCAAGCAAATAGAGCTGCACGAACATGACATCTTGATAGCCGCCTCCCGCCTTGCGGAGTAGCGCCCCGAGGTTTCGTAGTGCCTGGTGCGATTGCTCAGCAAAGGATGGAAGCATTTCTCCGCTCTCAGGCGACCTACCGATCATGCCCGCGGTGTAGAGCATCCCGTTCGCGGCGACCGTCGCCTGCGAGACCGGGTTGTACATGGCTGCAGACGTTGCTGTTTGGATGACGCGCTTCATGGGGTTCTCGGTCGCGTGGACAAGATAGTGTTGTGGGGCCTAACGACTGAGTTGAGACGCGCTCGCAGAGCGTCGGCTCTCGTACGATGAGTTAGGCCGCACTGGCAGCCACCTGTCGAGGAGGTGCAAGGCTGCGAGGCCAATCAGCCGGTAATGGTGGCAACGCCTCCCAGAACGGGATGACGCGTTGGATGCGGCCATCCTGGGCCAACTCAATGACCGCCTCGCCTCGGGCGCGCACCGCTCCGTCACAGCCGACGATGTCACCGCCGAGACGTGCGCTGTTGAGAAAGATGTTCAATCCAGTGGCCAGAACCAGCCGACAGTCGGGCCAGTTTTGGTGAAAGCCCGCGATCTTCTGTGAGATCTGTTCGTAGCCGGCGAACACACGCTTAGGGCCCCAGATCTCAGCGTCGGGTGTCATGGCGGCACCCAAGAGTTCCATGCGCCGACCCTCATCGTGCTCGGCGAATGCTTCGTAGTACGGTTTGAGAGCGCTGAGGAACTGAGATTCGTCCACGCGAAATTCTCCTTGGCGCCTGGTTGTGCGGTCTAACGCGCCGCTTGCAGGGGCGCGCCGCTTGCGGCGCGTCCCCTGCAAGCGGTTGTTGGGCGGCGGCGACCATGCTCACTGAAACACAATGCCACCGTCGATAACCAAGGTCTGCCCTGTGATCGACTCTGCTTGACAGAACAGTACGACTTGGCGGGCGACATCATCTAGGTCCGTAGTTCGCTTCAGAGCAGCCTTTTCTCTCAGGGCGGCGATTGCCTCGGGCCGAACTCGGGACGACATGCGCGTGCCTTCCATGAGGCCCGGTGCCACGCAGTTCACCGTGATCGACGGGGCGAGCGCCACCGCCAAGCAGTGCGTAAGGTGTATGAGTCCGGCCTTTGATACGGCTAGAGCAATGCTGCTTCCCAACGGGGCCAAGCCGGGAAAGCCTGAGACGTTTACGACCCGGCCCTGATCTTGCCGCTTCAAATGACGGGCCGCCGCCCGAGTCAGCAAGAAGGGGCCACGAAGATTCGTGTTCAGTAGCCGGTCCCAGATCTCGGGAGTGAGCCCGTCAAGGTCTTGAAAAGGTACGGGCTGGTTTACCGCAGCATTGTTAACGAGGATATCGAGGCGGCCAAGGAAGCCGACAGTCTTCTCGACCGCGGCTTCGCACGAGGCGGGATCCATTTGATCAAGATGGACGAGAAACGCCTTTCTGCCCTTAGCCTCAATTTCGCGGCACAGTGCCACACCCTCATCGCGGTGACCCAGGTGGGTCAGCGCGATATTCGCTCCTTCCGAAGCAAGCGCTCGCGCTATCACGGCTCCCAAGCCACCGGTTGCGCCCGTAATCAGTGCTGCTCGATCGCGTAGATTCATGGATCATCCCTTCTGATTTCCGCGCGTGGTCATGCTTGGTGCACCTGCTCCGCCGCCCAACGTGCTATTCAGCCGTCAGCCGCTTGCGGCTGATCGGCTGCAATGAGGGTTGGGCGGCGTGTATGCATCCATGGCCCATCGCTATGGCGCAATGTTCATCGCGCGCTTTTCGAGGCGATGAAACAATACCGCGCATGCAATGGCGACGATGACAAGCAAGCTCGCAAACAAAAGAGGCGCGGCGGCAATTCCTGAGAGGTCGCGACTCCAGCCCGCGATGCCCGGCAACACGGCCATGCCGACGTAGTACCAAGTGTAATAGAGTCCCATTCCGAGGCTACGCGCTTCCGGGCGCAGCACACGCGCTGGCAGCGCCATGATGATTCCGGCGGCAGGGCCCACCATCAGGCCGATAACGGCCAGCATGATGAGCGGCGACGGGACCATTAGCATGAACGGGATGCAGACTGCCATTCCGAGGAAACAAGCGTGCATGATTGCTTCGCCACGGCCCGTTCGATCGGCGAGGACACCGCCAAGCGGTATCGAAATGACCAGCGGCCAAGTGGCCGCACTTGAGATGAGCGCGGCATCGGCTGCAGCCAGTCCACGATCCATCAGAAGTAACGGCGCAAAGCTTACAACGATGATGTAGGCCACGTTATAAAGCGTCCAGACCGCACCCGACAGCGACGCGAACGTCAGTTCCTCCCGTGTCAACCGTGACGTCGGCTGCGGCCTCACGCCCATCGCGGCCGATGTCACCGGAGTGCGATAAAGCAGCGCCACGAGAAGGAATGCCACGACGCACACCCCTGTGGAAATCTGAAGAGCGAACGTCCATGACGTAGTAACCGACAAGGGCCCGAGCACGACCAGCGCCAGCCCGATTCCCACGGGCCAGCTGACAACCAGGATACCCATGGCTGTCGCAAGGTCCCGATCGCCAAACCAGTCTGCGACCATTTTGGCGAGAAGAACGTTCAGGAGTACAGCGCCCGTGCCGCTGACAATCCGCCCGAGGAGTGCCGTCAAATATTCATTTGAGATCGCGGTCACCGCGCTACCGATCACCATGAGCGCCAGACCGAAAAGCGCGACCCGCTTGTCGCCGTAGCGCCCGCCTAGCATGCCTCCGGGAATGGCGACCACGGCACCCGGCAACATCCACGCGCCAATGAGAGTTCCAAAAAGGGCGAGATCAATCGCAAGATCACGAACCAGGAGCGGCGAGACCGAAGCTACAGACTGGAACTGGAATCCCATTGCCGTCCGCGCAATGAACAGCACTAGCAGCATCAACCAACGATTGGACATCATGTCCTTGCGTCCCGTCTTTTCGATCGCCCGGCTCCTGGTCGGCGACGACCGCGGCAACCCTTAGCGCCGCAACGACGCCAACGTTGCAGTTGAGCCGCGGCAGCAGGGCGTCGGCGCTCGTACGTAATGTTAAGCGTCGTGGTCCCTCGCCAGGCGCCAACGCTTCGACAAGGGCTCAATCTTCGCCAGGAGCTTCGGGCTGAGTCTCGCGAAGTTAAGTGCACCGAGCGCCATGCCGCGAGCCACAATCTCGTCTTCCGACAGGGACTGATACATGGACCAAAGCTCGCGCGCGGGGTGCTGGTGAAACTGATGAATCTCCTCACAAAGCTCCGAGCTGAGCATCTCTGCCCTGCGCCACTGCGCAAACGCCTTGTCAAGTTCTGCAAGGTGCTGATGGAGTTCCCATTCGTAAACTTCACCGACAAGCTCGTGCAACTCCGCTCGCTCTGATTTGGTGAAGGTGGAAAGCGCCGCGCGCATGACGCTTAACGAACCAAGCTAACCGGCTGCGAGCGGACGGCGCGCACGCGCCGCCGACGAGCGGTCCGATTGAGCGAGAGGTTGGGCGTCGTGCTGCGTTCGTTGCTGGTGTAGCACTCTTATCACTGTGCCATCCGCAAAATGAGGGGCGTTTCAGTTCTTTCTTCGATGTCAAACTGGGAGCGCCCCGTATAGTTGATGTGTTTCCCGTAGATGTGGAGGGAGACGGTAACGACATCTGTCTCGTTCCAGACGCTATGGATCACGCCGCGAGGCATAGCCAGGACGTCGCCTTCCCGACACACCTTCTCGCCGACCTTCTTGAGTTCGGCATAACCAGGGTGAGACCGGTCATCCGCTCGCTCGAAGAACTCATTCTTCTCCGGGCCATCCACTCCTGCAACCACCGCCCAAGTACCGTGGTCGTGAGGTGGGGCGCCTCGGTGAGGAAGCCAGCTCACCGCGAAAACAGCCAGTGTGTGATCGGGCTTTTCGTGCAGTAAATAGACTCCGAAGCCCTGCGCAGTGTCCGCTTGGTACATGCGATCCTCGAGCCAGCTTGCCTTGGAAAGGGCGGCGCGGCGCGCGAGCGGACGGACAGCGCTGACGATGTCACGGTCGTCGTTGAATCGCGCGCACAGTTGTTCTAGGTCGGCGACAAGCTGCGAGATGGAGTAGCCGTCAACGTTCATAGTTGTCCTCCTTCGACGCCCAACGTCCGAGGTAACCCGCGCTGGCGAGCAGTGAAGTGCTCGCCACAGCGAGGCCGCGGGCGTTGGCATTGCGTTTAACGGAGGCACGCTCGCGAGCGTCGGTGTTGACCGACATGTTAGGGCTCATGTTCCTGTGCTGGCACGCTAACTCGGTGCCAGGCGTTTGAAGGTCAAAGACCGAATCTCGACCCACGCCATCACAGGTGACAGCAGGACGGCTGCAGGAATTCCTAGCATTGCGGCAGGGACACCAGAGCCGGCCTTGAGTGCAACGGCGGCGACTAGCCCAAGGACCATTAGCGCGACACTTATCACTGCGATGTATGTAAGGACGTAAGGAACGCGAGAGAAAGCCAGCGGCGGAGATAAGGAGCCCTGCTTTCCTAGCAGCCAGAGGCGTCGTAAAACCAAGGCCGCGAACGCCCAGAAGATGACGGAGTTAACGATGAAAGGCAGGAATGCTCGAACCATTAAAGGCACGGGGTGACTAAACATGTCCGGCAACACAAGGTTAAAGAAAAACGCAAACGGTGCCCCCATCCAAGAGAGAGCGGTTGCTAGTAGCCGCAACAGGACAGAGACCGCAACGATGCCGAAGCCAATAGCGTAGATCTTGCGCAGCATGTTGAGCCCTAACGTTTGAGTTCAGCGGCTGCCGAAGGCAGTCCGCTGCAACGAAGTGTTGGGCGTCCACTGATGGGCTTGGACCTCGACTGGGCACGCCGGGACACTTCTCGGCGAACGCGGTAGATCTGGGCGCACAAGCCTCATTAGTTTGGCTGAAACCAAACCTTTCGCGGTACTGCAATGCTCTTGAAGGGAAAGTTTGCATCTGCCCGATCGAAGCTGACCGACGATTGTGGGGTCCGGTAGCCTCCACACCATTCAAATGTGAAGCCGTCGGGGTGCAAGACAACCTCAAACTCGCAATTGCCGGCAACCATGTGAGTCGTTCGTCCGAATAGCTTGCCGTCACGGCGGAAGAATTCCATCGTGCCTTTGCTGGCGGCTGTACTCGGAACCAATTGATCAGTTTGTTCCCAGAAGAACGTCCACGTCTTGGCACTTGTCAATAGCTGTTCCACCGCTTGGTGCTCCGATTTCGTTTGAGCTGCGACTCCGAAGCTCCCCAAGCAGCCAGCCACCAGTACGCCCACCGCAATTGATCGCATCTGAGGCTCCTTCAACAGAGAGTTACTGCACCATGTTCAAGGCGCAGGCTAGCCCGCGCATGACATTTGAATCGTGGCATCGAAAGGCTTATTTCGTGGCGCCCAACGTTGAAGTGAGCCGCGCCCGCGGCGATGAACTTGCGAGGGCACCGCGCTGTTGTACGCGAGATAGTTCATCGAAGGCACGCTGTCGGGTGTCGGCCTCGACTGTAATGTTAAGTGGCACGCTCGCTGGCCGAGCCGCGGACTTGGGCGCGCGAAGGCCAAGCGCTTGAAACAGCAACCACGTTTGCAGCCGCGCTGAACGACCTGGGATAGGCTGCTGCAGTTGGATTACTAACGACGCCGAACGAAGCGTCTACCGTCGACACGCGCGACGATGAGAGCGCCGCCGCGACCACACCAAGCGCTGGCCGGTGCGACCTCGGCGAACTCGCTCTGATCTCGGATGACGGAAGACGCCAGCGTGCCATTTAACGTGTTTTAACCCGCACGATTCTGCTCCTAAATGTGGCGGCTGCGGTTTAACACGGACTGCCGTTCGTCGCCAGACCCGCACTGCGCCTTGCTTTCGCGGTAAATACTGTATAAAAATACAGTATTAACAAATCCGATGAAAAGCGCAGTGTTTTCGGCGAGCGTTAGCAGGTGTTAAACCGGTGCCTCTTCTCCAGCTCGGTCACGCCTCAGATCAGCAGCGCCGCGATGAAGGCGCCGATCATCGTGAATGCGATGGCAAGCTTCAACGCAGTGGCGACGAGCAATCCGAACCATGTCGCCGCTCCGACCTTGCCGGCGCGGAAAACGTCCTTGTGCGCAATAACCTCACCGATCGCCGCACCGACCAGCGGCATGAACAGTAATCCCCACAGGCCGGTGAAAATGCCGGCCAACGTGCCGATCATCGCGCCGATGATTCCCTGTCGGCTGGCGCCTGCGCGCTTGGCCGACAGCGCCGCAGCGACGTAGTCGACGATGATGGCGATGACGGTCAGTACTCCAAGTACGACGACCGTCCAGACGTTGATTCGCTGAAAGTCGTCGATCCACGCGGCCAGGACGACGCCACCGAAGATCAACGGCACGCCCGGTAACGCGGGCAGTACCGTGCCTGCGATGCCGACCAGGATCAGCAGTATGGAAACAATCCAGAGTCCGGTAGTCATCGTCCGCTATCCGATCAGCGCAGCGCCAGCGCCTGCACATCGGCGGCGGCATGCTTGCAGGCGTCGGTCAGCTGCTCGAGCAATTCATAGATGGCGCGCAGCTTGACCAGTTGACGCGTGTCCGGCTCTTCGCGAAACAGCTTCGACATCGCGGCGCGCATGACGTGGTCGGCCTGCGCTTCGAGCGCATCGACTTCCTGGCATAACGCCAGCGCGGGCCGCGGATCGTCGAGCGATTTCAGCTCGCCGATCGCATCCCTTAGTTTTTGCGTGCCTTGAACAGCGAGATCAGCCAGGCGGCATGCATCCGGCGTCAGGCTTGTTACGTGGTACAGGTGCAGCGACTGCGCGACGTCCTCTGTCAGGTCGAGCACGTCGTCGAGCCGATTGATCAGCGAATGCATTGCACCGCGCGGAAACGGCGGCAGCTGCGAGCGCCCGAGCAAAGCCATCGTTTCATCGACGACGCCATCGGCGCGCTTCTCGATCGCTTCGATTTGGCGCACGCGGCCGTCGGGATCCCGCACGTCGGAAAGCAGCTGCGCGAGAGCGGTGACGCCTTCGACGCACAATTCGGCGTGGCGGTCGAACAATGCAAAGAAACGCCGGTCGCGCGGCAGCAGACGGCGCAGCACGCTCCTAATCGGGCGGTGACGCTCGCGGCGATCGGCAATGAATTTCGACGTCATCAATATGACGATGTGCGCGCCAGATTCTCGAACTTGGTGAACTGCCCGTCGAAGCGCAGATTCAGCCGTCCGATCGGTCCGTTGCGCTGCTTGCCGATGATGATCTCGGCGATGTTCTTGTCGGTCGTGTCCGGGTTGTAGACCTCGTCGCGATAGATGAACAGGATCACGTCGGCATCCTGCTCGATCGCGCCGGATTCGCGCAGGTCCGACATCACGGGCCGTTTATCGACGCGGGTTTCCACTGTGCGATTCAGCTGCGACAGCGCCACGACCGGCACTGCGAGCTCCTTTGCCAGCGCCTTAAGCCCGCGCGAGATCTCCGAGATCTCGGTCGCGCGGTTTTCGCCGGTCGCACTGGCGCTCATCAGCTGCAGGTAATCGACGATGATCAATCCGAGCCGGCCACAGGTGCGTGCCAGCCGGCGCGAGCGCGCGCGCAGATCGATCGACGTCAACGCCGCCGTCTCGTCGATATAGAGCGGCGCCTCGTGCATTTTCTGAATCGCACTGGTCAGGCGCGGCCAGTCGTCGTCCTGCAGGCGCCCGGTGCGCAGTCGTTGCTGATCCAGCTTGCCGACCGAGCTCAGCATGCGCAGCGCCAGCTGCGACGCCCCCATTTCCATCGAGAACACCGCCACTGGCATGCCCTGATCGAGTGCAACATGCTCACCGATGTTCAAGGCCAGAGCGGTCTTTCCCATCGACGGCCGGCCCGCAATGATGATCAGGTCGCCCGGCTGGAATCCCGATGTTTTGGAATCGAGGTCGGCAAATCCGGTCGGCACGCCGGTGACGTCGGATGGATTGGCCCGTTCGAACAGTTCCTGGATGCGCTCGACGACGCGTGTCAGCAGCGGCTGTATCTCGATGAACCCCTGGCGGCCGCGCGCGCCCTCCTCGGCAATCTGAAACACCCTGGTTTCGGCTTCGTCGAGAATCTGCTTCGTATCGCGGCCGGCAGGATTCAACGCGCTGGTCGCAATGGCGTCGCCTGCGGTGACCAGGCGTCGAAGCACCGAACGCTCGCGCACGAGCTCGGCATAGCGCCGGATATTGGCGGCCGAAGGCGTGTTCTGCGCCAGCGAGTTCAGGTAGACCAGCCCGCCGGCATCGTCGGCGCGACCGGTATTGCGCAAGGCTTCGAACACCGTCACCGTGTCGGCCGGCTTGCCGGCGTCGGTCAGGCGGCTGATCGCACCGAAGATGTACTGATGATCCTGCCGGTAAAAGTCGTCGGTGCTGATCAGATCGGCAATGCGATCCCACGCAGTATTGTCGAGCAGCAATCCACCGAGCACGGATTGTTCCGCCTCGATCGAGTGCGGCGGCAGGCGCACCGCGGCGAGCTGCGGATCGATCGGCTGATTCACTGAACTACCCGCAGCGGTGGGTTGCCGTCAGCCCTGCTCGCCAACCACCGTAACGGTAACGTCCGCCGTGACGTCGGTGTGCAGCACCACCGACACGTGATGCTCGCCAACCGCTTTCAACGGCCCCTGCGGCATACGGATCTGCCCCTTGTTGATATCGAATCCCTGCTTGCCGAGTGCCTCGGCGATATCGAAGTTGGTCACCGAGCCGAACAGGCGCCCATCGACGCCCGCCTTGGCCGGTATTCTGACATTCGACCCGCTCAGCTTCTGGTTGACCGACTGCGCGGCGGTCAGCCGATCCGCCTGCGCTTTCTCGAGATCGGCGCGACGCGTCTCGAACTCCTTGATCGCAGCCTCGGTGGCACGGCGCGCCTTGCCCTGCGGGATCAGGAAATTTCGTGCGTAGCCTTCCTTGACCCGAACGACTTCGCCCAACTGGCCGAGGTTAATCACTTTCTCCAACAGAATGACTTGCATTTCGAGTCCCCAGCCGTCGTTCAGTGCGTGTCGGTATACGGCAGCAACGCCAGAAAGCGCGCGCGCTTGATCGCCGTATCGAGCTGGCGCTGATAGTGCGCCTTGGTGCCGGTCAGGCGCGCGGGCGTGATCTTGCCGTTCTCGCCGATGAAGTCGCGCAGGACGTCGACATCCTTGTAATCGATCTGCTCGACGTTCTCGACGGTGAAGCGGCAGAACCGCTTGCGCTTGAACAGCGCGTTCTGCTTGTTCTCGCGCTTGGGGCCCTTGCCCTTCCCCTTGAACTTGCCTCGTGCTCCGAATGCCATTTCAAACTCCCTTGCTAATTTCGTATTCAGTCACGTGCACCACGAGCCGCGCCGAGCGGCGCGTGCGCGGTGCCACGAATCCTTGCAATAACACCGGCGTCCCGAGCGGTTCGCGATCCAGTGCCTGCGCGATCGCACCCAGCGCGACCGCGGCAAACTCGAAACTCAGGCTGCGCTCGCCACCCGCTTCGTTGACGATCCCTTCGTGCCTGAAGCTTGCTTCCAGCACCGCGACCCCGGCCGGCGTGTAGCGCAGCGCGCTCTTCGCCACCGCGGTTGCACGAATGCGAACCTGGTTCACCGCTGCGCAGAAACCGGATCATCGATGCGCGGTTGCGCCGCACCGCTT
>JBGTEW010000173.1:0-2783 GCA_041747615.1 Burkholderiaceae bacterium
CTCGATGCGAGCCAGCTCTACTACAACCCGGTACGCAAGGAAGATCGCTCGCGCATGAACGTACCGTTCAAGCTGCGCGATGAGTCGCTCGATGGCGCATTTCTAAAGGGCGCGCAACAGCGCGGCATGCTGCAGTTGAAGGGGCACCGCTCGGTCGGTGGCATGCGCGCATCCATTTACAACGCGATGCCGATCGAAGGTGTGCAGGCACTGGTCGACTATCTGCGTGAGTTCGAACGGAATCCGACGAAATGACGAAGTTTCAAATTCTCACGCTGAACAACATCTCGCATCAGGCACTGCTGCGGTTCACGCCGGACCGCTACACCGTCGGCAAGCACGCCGAGCAACCCGACGCGATCCTGGTGCGCTCGCACGACATGCAGGCGATGAACATTCCCAAGACCGTGAAAGCGATCGGGCGCGCGGGTACCGGCACTAACAATATTCCGGTGGCCGCGATGTCAGACCGCGGCGTGCCGGTGTTCAACGCACCCGGCGCCAACGCGAATGCCGTCAGAGAGCTCGTGCTCGCCGCGCTGCTGATCGGAGCGCGCAATCTGGTTCCGGCGCTGCAGTTTGTCGGCGAGCTGCCGCCGGATGCGGCCGACTTCGAGGCGCGTGTCGAGGAAGGCAAGAAGCAATTTGCTGGCATCGAGCTGCCGCACCGCACGTTGGGAATCATCGGTCTGGGCGCGATCGGCGCGCTGGTTGCGGACACCGCGCTGAAGCTCGGCATGAAGGTTGTCGGATACGACCCGGAAATCACGGTCGATGCCGCGTGGCGGCTGCAGTCGGCCGTGCGGAAGGCGCAGTCGATCGACGAGGTGCTGAAGCAGGCGGATTTCGTCACGCTGCACGTACCGCTGGTGGCGGCCACGCGCAGACTGATCGATGCCAAGCGGCTGGCGGTGATGAAGTCCGGTGCGGTGCTGCTCAACTTTGCGCGCGACGCGATCGTCGACGAAGCCGCTGTCGTCGAAGCGCTGCGTGCCGATCGAGTCAAGGCCTATCTGACCGACTTTCCGTCGCCGGTGCTGTCCGGCGTGCGCGGTGTAATCGCGCTGCCGCATCTGGGCGCGTCGACCGCCGAGGCGGAAGAAAACTGCGCGGTGATGGTCGTCGAGCAGCTGCGCGAATTTCTGGAGAACGGCGGCATCAGCAACGCGGTCAATTTCCCGCAAGTCGAAATGGCGCGTGAATCGGCGTATCGCATCGGCATCGCCAACGCTAACGTGCCCAATATGCTCGGTCAGATTTCGACCGCGATGGCGAAAGCCGGGCTGAACATTCACAACATGCTAAACAAATCGCGCGGCGAAATGGCGTACACGATGGTCGACGTCGACAGTCCTGTCGCGCAAAGCGTGATCGACACGATCGCGGCGATTAACGGCGTGTTGTCGGTGCGGTCGATACCTGCTGAGCAAGAGGCAGCCGAGACTGAGCGATCCGAAGTGCCGGCGCGATAACCCAGCAAACAGGGTCCAAAATCTGACATCCGTTTATCTGTCAGACACACGTATAAGTCAATTTGGAAGTCCTTCAACAGGCGTTACACCAATGGCCACCAAGAAGACAGTCAAGCCGTCGGAGAAGCGCTCTCCTCCGAAATCAGTACGGCAGGCGGGCAGTAAGGCGAAGTTTCCTCGCCACTCTGTGGCAAAGGCGATTCGCATCCCTCAAGCCATCCTTGAACAGAACGCTGGCAAAGCTTGCAGTCGTGCAGACGCTGCCAAGTTTCTTGGCCTTGGTAGTCCGGCTGGGCCATTTAGCGTTGAGATCAGTTCGGCAATAAAGTACGGCCTCCTTGACCAGCCCCAGGCCGGGCAAATTCAACCCTCGGCCCTGGCAAAGAAAATTCTGCGGCCGCAGTCACCAAGCGACTCGATCGATGGCTATCGCCAAGCAGTGATGAAGGCGCCGGAGATTTCCGAGGTCTACCAACACTACCGTGGAGAAAATCTTCCAGATGATCAATTTTTGCGGAATACGGTTGTTGAAACTTACAAGGTGCCAGCCGATAGCTTCCAAGAGTTCAAACAGGTGTTTCTTGAGTCACTCGAAACAGCCGAGCTGATCTCCAGGCATGGCGACAAGATTCGAATTACGGACGTAGCCAGCGGTGATGCATCTACACCCGCACCATCTGATCGGCTTAAGAAGCTCGAAAGAGCTACAAACATCGGAGCGAATGACTCTTGCTTCGTGATGCAGCCATTTGCGGCCCCACTCGGTGACTACTACGAAAAGATCTACAGGCCCGCAATCGAGAAAGCGGGGCTGCGCCCCGTGCGAGCGGATGCTGAGATCTTCGCAACGGGCAAAATCATGGATCAGGTCTGGAGTGGTATCAACTCTGCCAAAGTCCTGGTCGCTGAGCTGACGACACGCAATCCGAACGTCTTCTACGAGTTGGGATTGGCCCACGCGATGAAGAAGCCAGTGGTCCTCGTGTCCGCGAAGGAAGACGACGTTCCTTTCGATCTCCAGCATATTCGCGTCATCTACTACGACATGAGCGATCCCTTCTGGGGAAACAAGCTGATCGAGAAGGTCGCCGAAAACATCCTGTCTGCAATTCAGAATCCTGAGGAAGCAGTGTTCAAGAGCAGCATTGGTGGCAAAGACTTCTAACCATTCTTATATGGACTCCTCCCAAACGCAAGAGGACTGACCGATAGTTGTGGCATTTGGGGTAAGCCTGCAGTCGTATATCCGGCATCTGGTGTGGGCTCTGTGTGGCCCGTGCCGACATGGAATCTGCGAGCACCGCGGCGCCA
>JBGTEW010000174.1:0-7963 GCA_041747615.1 Burkholderiaceae bacterium
CTTGAATTTCGCCGTCCAGATGATTGACGTTAAGGACCAGACCGCCAGGAAAGAATGACTCAAGGGTTGCGGTGGTCAGGCCGTTGCGCAGACACTCGCGCGCGGCAGTCAGACCGGCAATTCCGCAGCCAACTACGAGAACATCAAGGCGTTGTGACATTTGTCATCCACCACGAGCGAGAGCAGTCTTAATCATCTTTGCGATTACACGTCCACATCAGAGAATCCCATGTTCGATCTTACTGAAGAGCGGCGCGCGATCCGCGACAGTGTTGCCGCCATCTGCCGGCGTTTTGGCGACGACTATTGGGCGGCCTGCGAAAAGGAGGAGCGTTTCCCGCGAGAGTTTTATCAGGCGATGGCCGAAGGTGGCTGGCTCGGCATAACGATGCCGGAGCGCCACGGCGGTGCCGGCCTTGGAGTTACTGAAGCCGCCACTGTCATGCATACGATCGCGCGCCATGGCGGTGCAATGGCTGCGGCCTCTTCAATTCATATCAACATGTTCGGACCGCACGCCATGGTGGTGCACGGAAGCTCCGAGCAACAGGCACGCTGGATACCGTCGCTCGTAAAGGGCGAGCATCAGGTTTGTTTCGGAGTCACCGAGCCCGACGCAGGGCTGGACACCTCGAACATCACGACGTTTGCCAAGAAGGTCGACGGCGGTTATCGCGTCACCGGCCGGAAGATGTGGACCTCGACTGCGCAAGTGGCAAACAAGATTCTCATTCTTGTTCGTACTGCTCCGAAATCCGCGTCCGCGAAGGCCACCGACGGCATGACGCTTCTCTACACGGACCTGGACCGCACAAAGATCGAGGTTCGGCGCATCCCGAAGCACGGGCGTGCGGCCGTTGACTCGAACGCTGTTTTTATCGACGACCTGTTCGTGCCCGACGAGGATCGCATCGGCGAGGAAGGTCGTGGCTTTTACTACCTCCTCGACAGTCTGAATCCTGAACGCATACTCATCGCTGTCGAAGCGATCGGCATCGGCCAGGATGCCGTTCGGCGCGCCGCACAGTACGCTCGCGAGCGCGTGGTGTTCGGCCGACCGATCGGTGCGAATCAATCCATCCAACATCCACTCGCCGAGTGCTGGCTGAACCTCGAAGCTGCGCTACTGATGGCGTCCAGGGCTGCAGAACTCTATGACACCGGGCAGCCGTGCGCGGCAGAGGCTAACGGCGCCAAGCTGCTAGGCGCGCGGGCAGGCTATCAGGCCTGCCTGCAAGCTGTGCTGACGCACGGAGGGATGGGCTACGCGAAGGAATACCACGTTGAGCGCCTGCTTCGCGAGGTCCTCATCAACCGTATCGCTCCGGTCAGCGAGCAATTGATCCTCTGCTTCATCGCAGAGAAGATTCTTGGTCAGCCGAAATCGTACTGACGTGCGTGAGTTTGGTCCTTTGCTAGAATTGTATTAGGACAACCTAATACGCTATTTGACAACCACATACCAAGCGCGGATCATTTGGAATCATTGATTGGATGACTGTGACCAAGCTCACCGATTACACGTCGTACGCCGATGCGCAGACGCACTGCACGTCCGACAAGCTGTGGGAACTGTTCGACGGTGACCGCACGCGCCTGAACATCGCGCACGAGTGCATCGACCGCCACGTCGACCGCGATCGCACTGCGGTGATCATTGCGCACGCAGACGGTCGAGACGAACTGCTGAGTTTCCGCGAGCTCGCGGTACAGTCCTCCCGCTTCGCGAATTACCTTGCCGCATGCGGGATCGAGCCCGGCGAGCGCGTCGCCGTGATGCTGGAGCCGTCGCGCGCCTTCTATGTGTCTATGTTCGGCGCCATCAAGTACGGCGCGATCGCGGTTCCGCTGTTCACTTTGTTCGGGCCCGACGGAATCCGCCTGCGGGTGCAGGACTGCTCGCCGCGGCTACTGATCACGAATTCAGAGAAGGCGCCGCTCGCCAGGGACATCCACGGCGTCGAGGTGGTTGTTGCGGACGACGCATTCATGCAGGGGCTGGATCGCTACAGCGATTCCTTCAGTCCCGCGACTGCGGCGGATGACGTTGCAATCTTCCAGTACACGTCGGGCACGACGCGCGAACTGCCCGAAGCCGTCAAACACTCGCACCGCGCGATCGTGACGTTGATGCTGGCCGCGCTGTACGGCACGGGTCTGAGGCCGGGCGATCGTTTCTTCTGTCCTTCATCGCCGGCCTGGGGGCACGGCTTGTGGCACGGGACGCTCGCGCCGCTGGCGTTTGGAATAACGATCGGTGTCTATGCAGGCAAGTTCAACGCCGAGCGGTTGCTGAAAGCACTGCACGATCACCGCTTCACTAATCTGTCGGCAGCGGCGACGCATTACCGCATGATGCGCAACTGCGGCGCAGCGGCCAAGTACGACTACTTTCTGCAGAAGCTTTCGTACACTGGCGAGCCGATCGACAGCGAAACGCTTTCGTTCGCCGAGGCCACATTCAGGCATCCGGTGTGCAGCATGTACGGCACCACCGAAATCGGCGTGATCCTGGTCAACTATCCCGGCGCACCCGACTTTGTCGTCAAGCCCGGCTCGCTCGGCAAGGCGATACCCGGCGGCAAGGTGCAGGTGCAGGATGCCAATGGAGCGGCGTGCGCACCTGGCGTCACCGGCGAGCTGAAGGTCTGGCGGCGCGACGTGTGGATTCCGACGAAGGATCTGGGGCGCGTCGACGAGGACGGATACTTCTATCACGCTGGCCGCGCAGACGACGTCATCATCTCCGCTGGCTGGACGATGAGCGCGGTCGAGATCGAGGATGCGATGTTGAAGCATCCGCAGGTCAGGGAAGCAGCGGCGATCGGCGTGCCGGATGCACTGCGCGGACAGGTCGTCAAGGCGTTCGTTGTCGCGTCGCGCGCCGGCGATGACTCGTTCATTCAGGAAATCCAGGATCTCGTCCGCCGAAATCTCAGCGCACACGAGTATCCGCGGCACGTCGAGTTCGTCGACGAGCTGCCCAAGACGCCCGCCGGAAAGGTTCACCGAAAAGTCCTGCGCGAGCGCGAGCTGGCGGCGTCAGCCGACGTGGCACCGTATTGACAACAAATCGAGGAAGACAGATGGAAGTGATGACACCGGCCAGAAAATTCACCCGTGAATTTCCGAAGATCACGGAAAAGGGTCTCGACGACCTGCGCGCGCGCATCGGCGTGCCCGTGGTCGGGACTATCGAGCCTTGGTGTTACGAAGCGACACGCGACAACATCCGCCATTACGCGCATGGCATCGGTGATGACAATCCACTGTGGTGCGATCCTGACTACGCTTCCCAGTCTCACTATCGCGGCATCGTTGCGCTGCCGAGCTTCCTGTTTACCACCAGCCGCATCATCTCGGGCTACGTCGGCGGACTGCCCGGCGTGCATGCGATGTGGTCCGGCGCGGATTGGAACTGGCACCTGCCGGTGCGCCGCAATGACACGATCTCGACTGAGGCGCGGCTCAAGGATCTGATCGAACATCAGACCCGCTTTGCGGGCCGCGCGGTTCAGCAGATCTATCACGTCGACTTCTTCAACCAGCACGGCAACAAGGTTGCAGACGCCGACAGCTGGTGCTTCCGGACCGAGCGCGACCATGCGCGCGAGAAAGGCACGAAGTACAAGGAGGTGCGCGCACGCGAGCCGCGGCGCTATTCGGACGAGGAACTGGCCGAGGCGTACAAGCTGTACGCCAACGAGCAGGTGCGCGGAGGGACGCCTCGCTACTGGGAGGACGTGACCGAAGGTGAGAAGCTGCCGGTGATGGTGAAGGGCCCGATGACCGTGACGGGCTTCATCGCGTATGCGCAAGGGTGGGGCGGGCTGTACATCCGTGCCAACAAGCTCGCATGGAAGCTGATCGACGCGCATCCGGGCGCAGGTATCAAGAACCGCTTCGGCATTCCTGATGTTCCGGAGCGCGTGCACTGGGAGGAGGAATTCGCGCTGGAAGTCGGCGCACCGGGTGCGTACGACTACGGCCCTGAGCGCTGCTCGTGGCTGACGCATCATCTGACCAACTGGATGGGCGATACGGGATTTCTGCGCAAGGCGGCCTGCAAGGTCAGGCGCCACAACCCCGAGGGCGACATGCTGTTCATCAAAGGCACCGTCAAACGCAAGTTTGTCGACGACGGCCGCAAGATGGTCGAGATCGAGCAGGAGGCGCATAACCAGGATCAGGAGCTCTCGGTGATCGGCTCCGGGATCGTCGAGCTGCCTACGCGTCATTGACCATGACAGCGCAGTCGGCGAGTCCTCGCGCCAAGCATGGTGCGTTGTCGGGTATCAAGGTGCTCGACTTGTCGCGCGTGCTTGCCGGGCCGCTGTGCTGCCAGATGCTCGCAGACCATGGCGCCGACGTGATCAAAATCGAGCCGCCATCCGGCGACGAAACGAGGCTGCTCGGTCCGCCGTTTACTCCCGACGGAGACGCTGCTTACTTCACGGCGGTCAATCGCGGCAAGCGCGCGATCACGCTCGATCTGTCGACCGAAGACGGCCAAGCGGCGATCGAACAGCTGCTCGGCGATGCCGACGTGCTGGTCGAGAATTTTCTTCCGGGCACGACGAAGCGCTGGGGACTCGACTACCACACGCTGTCACGCCGGCTGCCACGGCTCGTTTACTGCAGCATCACCGGGTTTGGAGACGACGGGCCGCTGGGTGGACTGCCGGGTTACGACGCAGTGCTGCAGGCGATGTGCGGCTTGATGAGCATCAACGGCACGCCCGAATCAGGGCCACTACGGATGGGAATCCCGGTAGTCGATCACCTGACCGGTTACACCGCGATGAGCGGAATCCTGATGGCGCTGTATGCGCGCGAGCGCACCGGCAAGGGCCAGCGAGTCGAAGCGAGCTTGTTCGATGCGGGGCTCAGCCTGTTGGTGCCGCACGCCGCCAACTGGTTTTACTCCGACCGAACACCCGCGCTGCTGGGCAATGCGCATCCAAACATCTGCCCTTACGACAAGTTCAGCGCGCGTGATGGCGAGCTTTTCCTGGGAGTCGTCAATGACGGCCAGTTCCGGAAGTTGTGTGATCACATCGGTCGCGCGGATCTGCGCACCGACCCCCGCTTCACTACGAACGCGCTGCGCCTGCAGAACAGCGCGGCTTTGCGGCGCGAGCTGGAAAGCGCCTTAGCGTCGCTCGAGGTGGAGACGCTGTGTTGCGAGCTGATGGCGCGCGGCGTGCCGGCCGGGCCCGTCAACTCGGTGCCACAGGCATTCGAGCAACCGCACGCGCGTCACCGCCAGATGCAGGTTGTAGATGGCGAATACCTAGGCGTCGGCGTTCCAATCAAGCTCTCGGGCACGCCCGGTGCACCTGGATCGAGGCCGCCACGCTTCAATGAACATGCAGTGCTAGTCAATGCAGGATAGAGGAGACGAAAGATGAGATTGATCAAATACTTTACGGCCGCGATGATGGGCGTCGCAATTTCGACCGGCGCTGCGGCGCAGGGCTACCCGAACAAGCCGGTGCGGATCATCGTGGCCTACCCGGCGGGGCAAGGAACCGATGTGGCTAGCCGCTATTTCGCCGAGCAACTGAGCAAAAACCTCGGGCAAAACTTCTTCGTGGACAACCGGCCGGGTGCAGGCGCGAACATCGGCACGGCTGCAGCTGCTCGCTCCACGCCCGACGGCTACACACTGACGATGGGAACCAACGCGACGCACGGCGTCAATCAGTTCCTGTACCAGAACGTCGGTTTCGATGCGGAAAAGGACTTCGAGCCGATCATGCTGACCGGGACGTTCCCGATGGTTATCGCAACGAGCCCGACGTCGGGTATCAATTCGATTGCCGATCTGCTGGCAACGGTGAAGGCGAAACCAAAGGGCGCCGACATCGCGCTGCCGAGCACAACCGCCCGGCTGGTGTTCGAGTTCATGAAGGAGCGCAGCGGCGCGCCGCTGTTCGGCGTTCCATACAAAGGATCCGGCGCAGCGATGACGGAGCTGATGGGCGGGCAAATTCCCTTGACGATCGACACCGTGACTGCGGTGCGGCCCCTGGTCGAGGGCGGCAAGCTGAAAGCGCTCGCAGTCACCTCGTCGAAGCCCAGCGAGTTGTTGCCGGGCGTAAAGACGGTTGCCGAGCAGGGCATGCCGGGCTTCGAAGTGCTGGCGTGGAATGCGCTGTATGCGCCGAAGGGAACGCCGCCCGCGATCATTCAGCAATTGAGCGCCGAGATGCAGAAGATCATGGCGCAGCCCGAGACGAAGCAGAAGCTCCTGTCGCTGGGTTTCGAAAGCGGCGGCGGTACACCCGAGCAACTCGCCGAGTTTGCGCGCGCAGAGCGTCGCAAGTGGGGACCGATCATCACATCGGCCGGGATCAAGGCCGAGTAGCGGTCCCGAGGGGTCTGCGCAGAACCTTAATCAAGCAGAGAGCCGGTATTCCTCTGCCAAGCGGCCGGACTGCGGGCCGGCCGCTGGACGGCTGGAATGTTTGCGCCGGCGAATTGCAGACAGAAAAGCGATGGTGGAGAAGAGGAGGATCGAACTCCCGACCTCTGCATTGCGACCGCAGCGCTCTCCCAGCTGAGCTACTTCCCCGTACTCGCAGCCACAGCGAACCGACTACGAGGACGCGGATTTTATACGCCGGCGGAATCGTTGTCCAAGGGCTGCCCGCTAAACTCCTTCCGCATGAAATCGGATCCGAAGTTTTTCGAACGGGAGTACAACGCGCGTGCGTCGATTCGCGATCATGCGCAGATTTTTGCCCGCTGGACTGAGCAAGGCGCGGCTGCGCGCCGCCTGCGCGCCTGCGAGCCTGACCTGAAATACGGCTCGCTGAACGAAGAGCGGCTCGACCTGTTTCATGCGCATCGGGCAGATGCTCCACTTCTTGTCTATATCCACGGTGGTTACTGGCGGTCGCTCGACAAGTCGGACTTCTCGTGGGTCGCGCTGCCGTTCTTGCAGCACGGGGTGGCGGTGACGCTGCTCAATTACGGCCTGGCGCCGAGGACTGCGGTCGAGGACATCGTGCGCCAGCAGGTGAAAGCGCTCGCGTGGCTACACCTGAATGCGGAGCGACTTCGCTTTGATGCGAATCGCATCATCGTGGCCGGTCACTCAGCGGGCGGACACCTGACGGCCATGATGATGGCGGCGCTGTGGCCGTCGTTCGATCCGAAGCTTCCGCACAATCTTGTCAAGGCTGGCATAGCCATCAGTGGGCTCTACGATCTGCAGCCGCTCGTAAAAGCGCAGTTCGTCAGGGCGGATCTGAAGCTGGATGACCAGCGGGCACGCCGGTTGTCGCCGATCCGCATGCCACCTGCGACCGACGCGCCGCTGGTCACAGCGGTCGGCGCGCTGGAATCGAGCGAGTTCAAACGACAGTCGACCGACTTCGGCAAGCAGTGGTCGGCCAACCTTGTTCGACATATGGAACTGCCGCACGCGAACCATCTGACCGTTGCCGACGAGCTGGCCAACCCGGGCTCGCCTCTGTTTGACGCCGCGCTGCAGCTGATCCGGCGCGTCTAAACGTCCGATCGTCCGCTGGTTGCTTCGAGTACCTTAAGCAGCGCGCTCGTATCCAGGTTGCCCCATCCGTTGCCGACCAGCGCATTCAACTGCTGCGCGACCAGCGCTGTTACCGGCATCGCCAGGTTCGATTCGCGCGCCATATCGACCACCAGCCCGTAATCCTTGTGATGCAGGCGCGCCTGAATACCGGCGGCAAAATCGCGGGCCACCATCTTCGGCCCCATCAGATCGAGCATCTTGCTGCCGGCGAACCCGGCTGAGATTGCGTTCAGCATCGTCGCCGGTTCCACGCCATTGGCACGCGCAAACAGCATCGCTTCGGCAATGCCCTGGATGTTGACCACCTGCACGACCTGGTTGCACGCCTTGACGACCTGTCCGGCGCCGTGGTCGCCGCAGTGTGTGATCGTCTTGCCGAGCTTTTCGAGCAACGGCCGCGCA
>JBGTEW010000175.1:0-3481 GCA_041747615.1 Burkholderiaceae bacterium
TGGTCTACGCGCTGCGCTGCCCTGAAATGGAATCGCCGTTCCTGGCGGTCTGGTACGTCGCGGGGATTGGCGTCAGCGCTGCGGCTGGCGCGTTGCTCGGACCGCGATTGTTGCGCTGGTAAACGTGCTCGAGCTAGACGACGGCCACCGGTCCCGACCGGCGCACTTCATCATCGGCCCATGCCAGAGTTCGATAGTCAAAGTGCGCCACCAGCCGCGGTTTAACCACGGCGAACAACGTTCACCGGCACGCGCGGCGGATGAGTGCCGCCCACCAGGTACAACTCCATGTGCTGCCGCAGCTGCGAGCGTGCGCGAAACACGATAACGTTGCAGTTGGTCGTCGATATCGACAAAGTCATGCAGACTTCATTGGTGTCGTAGCCAAGCCACTCGCGCATGACAAACGCCCGTGCGTGCGTTGCCGGCAAGCGGTCAATGCAACGCTGCATCAGCTCGACTAACTGCTGCTGGGCCATCAGCGATTCGGGATCGCTCCACTCCAGTGGCGCGATGAGTTGTACATCGCACTCAAACGGATAGTCGATATCGTCGAGCTGGCCCGTTTCGACTGGCGTCGCTGTAGACACCTCGCGCTTCATTTGGCGCTGTACATCGATGATCTTGTGTTTCAGGATGCCGATCACCCATGTTTGAAACGCGGAACGCGCTTCGAAGCTGCTTGACCGCTCCAAGGCTGCGAGTGTGGTTTCCGAAACCACGTCCTCGGCCCAGGTCTCGTTGCGCAACTGCAGTCGCGCGAACTTCATCAGCACCGGCCGCATCTGCCCAAGCGCCCGGTCGCGCGCCACCAGCGTATCCATCGTCGTCCTCGATATTCCGATCCGTAGCCGGGTCCGCACCCGAACCCGGTCCGATACGAGCAAGTTCGTACGGATTGCTGGATTGGTTACAACGCCGCGCTCTGACGTTCGACGTTCAGCCGCCGACCATCCAATGCGGTAGATGCTCCGATGGCATCGAATGCTCCGCCAGTCGACCACCGAGATAGTCGGCGATCGCGCCCATGCCGCTCTTGCCGGCCGCCTGTTCGGCTTCGACGTTGTAGTTCGTGTTGGTATTGACGTCGTAGACGACACGCTGGGCGTTTGGACGCACGACGAATTCGATGCCGGCGATTCCGATTCCGTTGTTGCGCAGGAAGCGCTCATAGCGCACGATTTGATCCGATGTGATGACGCCGTCGACAATCTCGAACTTCTTGCCGCCCGGTGCCGCCGGACAGAAGGTGTCGAGCTCGCATGCATCCGCTGGACATAGCTCAAAGCCGCCTGTCGCATCAATTTTCAGCAGATACAGGAAGCGGCCGCCGATGAATTCCGCGCGGTAAATATGTCCCGTCTGTCCGCGGATGTACTCCTGAATCAGCAGGGTGCCGTCGATCGCATCGGGTAGCTCGCCGGATTCGGCCGCGCGCAAGATCTGCTCCGGCGTTTCGTAAAGTCTCACGCCGAGTCCCTTGCCGCTGCGATGCGGTTTGACGATCAGTGGCCCTTGCGCAAATGCCGACAACGCATCCGGCAGCGAGCGCCCGCCGACGACTGCGACGGTCTTCGGTACGGGAATGCCTTCGCGTGCGAGCTGCATGTACTGGCGCGTCTTGCTGATTTCCAGGTCGAGAGCGCGGCTGTCGTTGACGACGACTCGACCATGGCGTTCGAGCCATGCAAGCACCGTCGAAGTGAGTTCGGCCGAGTATCGGTGATCGCGCGTATGCGACGATGCGCTCATCCGGTTATAGAACACTCCCTGCGGGGGCAAGCCGCTCAAGTCGACCGCCCATTGGTCGAGATACCACTCCGCATACGGCAGATCGCGCGCGGCAAAGGCCTTGCGCAGCGGAACGACCCAGTCGTTGTTTTCGTGCAGAACGTATATCTTCGCCATCGAATCCTCCCGAACGAATATGAGTATGTGT
Organism: Burkholderiaceae bacterium; assembly: GCA_041747615.1. Taxonomy (GTDB): domain Bacteria; phylum Pseudomonadota; class Gammaproteobacteria; order Burkholderiales; family Burkholderiaceae_F; genus JACCZX01. The sequence continues at coordinate 1,940 of JBGTEW010000175.1, forward strand.
TCGGCGCAGCTCCGGCGAAGAACAATTGTGCATTTGATTAGACATGCAACGAATACGATGGAGAGAATGCGACGCTGCTCTCACCTGCGTCTCGGTGTGCCGTGCTGGATTGATCGGGAGTTGGCTGGCCAGCGCGATCTGCGGACGCCAGCTGAGTGTAATCAGCGCTGTGTTGTAGCCGCCTTCGCGGAAGCCGGGATAAAGCGTACTAGCCGATCCGGATCAGTTGCAATTCCTGAAGGACGTGTTGACAGAACATGCGGTGCCCTTTTCTTTCACTTCATCTGCGGATCGTGAGGTGGCGCCATCGTTTTTCTGCGCCCGCTTGCGACGAGGTTCCACCATGGACTGGGTCTCGCGCGGTCGGATCGGCCACACTTCCATCACCTCAACCTGATGGTCGCCGACATCGACGACATCGGGCGCGCGCTACACCGTCTGCGGCACCACGGCGTGACCACGGCGTTCGGTCCCGGTCGCCATCCCGTGTCGGGCAGCGTCTTTCTCTACTTCTTCGATCCGGACGGCCTGACGCTGGAATACAGCTTCGGCATGGAAGACTTTAATGAAGCCGACCCCCGCCCCACGCGCGTCTGGCCGCCGGTTCGGCTTCAGTGGATGCATGGAATGCGGTGCGACACCCCGATACCAGGAATCGGCGCGATCGAGCAAGGGCTGGCGATGCGCGTTGGCTGGCAATCTAAGCACGTCCACTCTTGAGCCGATTCTTGGACCGCTTCTCTTGTCTGGTCTTGGCCTCTACCCTCGATCAATCCTTTGATTGACCGTGTGAGTTTTGCCTGCGGGTGCATGAAGGGAAACAGCATGGCGGCAACCTAATACTGGATTCGTCTTAAGGACGTCGCATTGCTCAGTCGTCTTCCGCCCGCTGCTGCACGTGCTCCCGCCTGCGCGCTGAATGATCGCCTTGCCAAGAAGCGGTTCCGAGAGAATCATTAGCGTTGTAGCTCACTGCCCGAGAGACCCATGCCGGCACGAAGGAAAACCTCCCCGCGCGGATCGAATCGGGCAGCCGCAGCCACCACGCGCTCCGCCTCCGCCGCCCGCCCCGCCCCTCGACCTCGTTTCTCATTCGGCGAACCCGTCCGATGGTCGCTGTTGCCCCCGACCATCTACGCCCTCGCCGAAACCGCCGACCGCTCGACACCCCTCCGATCCTTTGCAACCTTCGTCCTGGCCATCACGGAGCCACTGCGGCAACTCGATGAACTGGTCGCGCTGGCCGAGCGCTCCGCGAACGGCGACCCCGGTGCAGGCGACGAACTCTGCTCGCGACTGGCAGCAACTGCTGCAGGCGTGGGTGCATACGGTCTTGACGGACTTAGCAAACAACTGACGCCCTCTTCCAATTGCGAGTGCGCGCGTGAACCGAGCCCAGCGCAGGGCTTCGACCCGGGGGACGAGTCACTCATCGACCAGCGCGCCGTCGGCGCTCTGCTGCAGCTCACAGCCCGCCTGTACTCGCGATGTGACGGGAAATCGCGCGAGAGAGCGCTCGTCGCCGTCACCAGCCTCGCCGCC
>JBGTEW010000176.1:0-7663 GCA_041747615.1 Burkholderiaceae bacterium
TCCAAAAAAATCGGTGAACGAGTAGTAGTACTTCAGCGAGGCGGGACCATAGGATGCCCCGATGTACGCCTCGAGGTTGTCGGCATCAACCCCGGGTTGAAACTTGTTGGTGCCGGGGAAGTAGTAGTAGATCAGGCCGACATCGATGCCGAACGCACCCAGTGTGGTCTTGTAGCCACCGTAGAAATCCATCTCGAGCGACGCGCCGTTGTACAGCAGCTGCTCCACGTTCGAGTTCCAGTTGCCCAGATAGAAGCCCGACTGGTGCGCGAAGTCGAACCCACCCTGAAAGGCTGGCTTGTAGTCCGTCTGCGTAAACCCGCGAAACCGATAATCGCTGAACAACCCGGCGTTGCCGCTGAACGTGTACTCGGGCGCGGCCGCTGTCTGAGCGGATACGCCAAGCGGAGCGAAACCGACAGTACCCATCGTGATGGCAGCAGCCACCAGCGTCTTCCTCATGCTTTCTCCCCTTTGTTGGAATTTCCGGTGATCAATGAACACTTGATGACCGTTACGCAACATGCATGCCACTTGCCGCAGCGCAAAAACGCCCGGTTGCGGTGCAAATTCGACTTGAATCCGAGTCGCATGCACGTTCGCAGTGCGCATACGCACGAACTCGGAGCTATCGTGCGAGCCAGCCCTAATAGGCTAAATTTCGCGTCATGGACAAGACATCGTTTCTCGATGATCTGCAGGATCGACTCGCGGCATTGATGCGCAACACACCAGCCGCCGACATGCAGAAGAACGTGAAGGCGCTGCTAACTCAGCAGTTCGCGCGGCTCGAACTCGTGACGCGCGACGAGTTCGACACGCAAACGAAAGTTCTGGCGAAGACGCGTATGAAGCTCGAGCAACTCGAACGCAAGCTGGCGGAGATCGAAGCGAAGAAAAGCTGACGGGATGTCAGGCAGCCGACGATTCGGCCGACGATCGCGTGCGTGCAACGGCAATAATCTTGGCAGCGGTCGGCAGCTGCAGCTCCGAGAGTTCCGCATCCATCGTCGTGCGGTCGATCAGCCGCACGTGACGGCGCCTGGCAATTTCCTTGGCGCCCGGTTCGTAACCCGCTTCGGCAATCACTGCCACCCGCGTCATTCCGATCTCGCGCGCCTGTTCGATCAACGCGGTGATGCGATCGACCGAGACATGATCATTTTGGACGACGAATGCATATGCCCGCGCCGCGTCGTCACGATGGCGCAATACGAGCTCGATCGGCCAGACGGCCGGCGAGGCGGGCGAGCCCCGATAACCGCGCGATTCATACCAGGCGAGCACAAGCTCGCGCAACGGCACGTTTGGCGAAATCGAATCGCGCTTTCGTTGTGGCTCGACCGCGCGCACCGGTGCCGACGCAGCAGGCGCCGCAGCTCTGGGCCGGGTGCGCTCAGGCTCATGCACCATGATCTGCGAAATCAAATCCTCGATCGGATCGAGACCGGCCGCCGCCTGCTCTGCCGGAGTCGGCGCACGCGTCCCGTTGTGCGAGTCGCGCCTGCTCTTGCCGTTCGGCTTCGTGTGTCCAAACTCGAGTGGCGGGAGTTCGCGCTTTGCCTTGTCGATCACGGCGGCTTTCGCTGCGGCCGCATGGCGAGCAGCCGCAGCCGCCTTTTCAGCCGGGTCATCTTCGAGCAGTCGGCCCTTGATCTTGGGTTTGTCGAGCGGCTCTTTGGGCGCTGAGTCGTCGGCGTCCGCATCGACCGCGCCGCCGCCTGCCAGCATCAGCGCCATTGCGCTCTGTTCACGCTGTGCGGCTTGTCGGCGGATCGCCCGCGCTCGCCGCTGAACCCAGACATACAGGCCGGTCACTGTGCCGAACACAATGGACGCGAAAAAGAACGTGGACACTGATGGCGCTTTACCTGGCGGATCGAGTCGGAGAACAAGACTGTATCGTGCCACGTTGCCGGAGGCCATCCCCTTCGAATATCAGGCCAAACGGGTCATTGTTCGTTCGTCCGATCGAGCTAACCCGCTTTGGTGCAGTCAACCATCGCGTAATCGGTTTAGACCCAAAGGTAGGATGAACGCATTCCGATGAACGCCAATCGATGACACTGGCCGTAGTCCGCAGCCGGGGCCTGTCTGGCATGGCCGCGCCCGAGGTGACTGTCGAGGTGCATCTGGCCAATGGCTTACCGGCGTTCACGCTGGTCGGCCTGCCGGATACGGAAGTACGCGAGGCCCGCGAGCGCGTGCGCGCCGCACTGCAAAACAGCCGTTTCGATTTTCCGATGCGGCGAATCACGGTGAATCTGGCGCCGGCCGATCTGCCGAAAGAATCGGGCCGATTCGATCTGCCGATTGCGCTGGGCATTCTGGCTGCCACCGGGCAGTTGCCGGCACGCGTGCTCGATCGCTACGAGTTCGCAGGCGAGTTGTCGTTGTCGGGTGAGCTGCGCCCGGTGCGCGGGACACTGGCGATGGCGTATGCGGTGACGCTTGCCGCAGGTGCGGAGAAAACCAGTGCGCGTGGCTTTGTCGTGCCCTATGAAAGTGCCGACGAGGCAGCACTGGTCGGCCAGGTTCCCATTTATCCTGCCAGGACACTGCTGCAGGTGGTCGAGCACCTGCGCGCGGACGCCGGAGAATCCGGCGCGCGGCGCATCGAGCTGCATCAGGCGATGGTGCGCTTGACGCCCCCGACGTATCCGGACATGTTCGACGTCAAAGGTCAGCTGGCCGCACGGCGCGCGCTCGAGATCGCAGCCGCCGGCGGCCATAGCGCGCTGCTGGTGGGCCCTCCGGGCACCGGCAAGACGATGCTGGCGCAGCGCTTTGCCGGCATCCTGCCGCCGATGACGACCGATGAAGCGCTCGAATCGGCGGCCGTGCTGTCGCTGGCGGGCCAGTTTGCAACTCAGCGCTGGGCCACGCGGATTTTTCGATCGCCGCATCACACCGCCAGCGGGGTTGCGCTGGTCGGCGGCGGCAATCCACCGATGCCCGGCGAGATCTCGCTCGCTCACCACGGTGTTTTGTTTCTCGACGAGCTGCCCGAATTCGAGCGGCGCGTGCTCGAAGCGCTGCGGCAGCCGCTTGAATCGGGACGGATCACGGTGTCGCGCGCCGCGCGCCAGGTCGATTTCCCGGCGAAGTTTCAATTGATTGCGGCGATGAACCCTTGTCCATGCGGATACTTCGGCCACAAGACCATCGAGTGCCGCTGCACGCCGGATCTGGTGGCGCGCTACCAAGACCGCATCTCGGGTCCGCTGCTCGACCGCATCGATATGCGGGTAGAGGTGTCGTCGTTCACCGAAGAAGAGCTGACGACAATGGGAGACGGCGAGCCGACGCGCTACGTCGCCGAGCGCGTGCGCAAGGCCTATAACCAGGCGCTGTCACGGCAGGGCAAGCTGAACGACCACCTGCAGCCCGCCGAGATTGAACAGGTCTGTCCGGTCGAAGGCGCGGTCAAGCAGCTGCTGCATGCAGCCGCGGTGCGCCTTGGCTGGTCGATGCGCGCCTATCACCGCGTCCTGAAGGTGTCGCGCACGATCGCAGATCTGGCAGGTGTCGGCGCTCTTGCTACAGCGCACGTCGCCGAAGCGATTCAATACCGGCGATCGTTACGCGAGGTTTGACTCACCGGCGTCAAGATACGCCCAGCGTGGCTCCCTCTTCCGGCACGGCGCAGGCGATGGCGGCGTGGGCGCTACTTGTTCACCGGCATTGCAAACTCCGGCCCTTTGCCCCCGACCGCATCGGGCCAGCGTTGCATCACCGATTTGTAGCGCGTGTAAAAGCGGACCGCTTCCTCGCCGTAGGCGTGATGATCGCCGAACATCGACCGCTTCCAGCCGCCGAACGAGTGGAATGCCATCGGCACCGGAATCGGCACATTGATGCCGACCATGCCGGCTTGCACGGCACGCGCGAATTCACGTGCGGTGCCGCCGTCGGTCGTGTAGCAGGCGGCGCCGTTACCCAATTCGTGCGAGTTGATCAGGTCGAGCGCGGCCGCGAGGTCGGGCACCCGGACGATGCATAGCACCGGCCCAAAGATCTCCTCGCGGTAGATCCGCATCGACGGTTCGACCCTGTCGAATAACGTGGCGCCGAGAAAAAATCCGTTCCCGGTGGACGCTTCGTGCGTTCGTCCGTCGCAGACGATGCGCGCACCTTCGTTAACGCCGCAGTCGATGTAGCCGAGCACTTTTTCGCGATGGGCCGCAGTAACCAGCGGGCCCATGTCGGCATGGCTTTCCATACCGCCGGCGATTCGCAACGTGCTGATGCGCGCTTCCAGTTTCCCGACCAACGCATCGGCAACATTCCCTACGGTGACGCACACCGAAATCGCCATGCAACGCTCGCCGGCTGATCCATAGGCGGCGCCGACGAGTGCGTCGGCTGCGTGATCGAGGTCGGCATCGGGCATCACGACCATGTGATTCTTTGCGCCGCCGAGCGCCTGAACCCGCTTGCCATGCCGTGTGCCCTCGGCATGGATGTATTCGGCAATCGGCGTCGAACCGACAAAGCTGACCGCGGCAATCAGCGGATGGGCAAGGATCGCGTCGACCGCTTCCTTGTCGCCCTGAACGACGTTAAACGCACCATCGGGCAATCCCGCCTGCTGCAGCAGCTCGGCGAGCAACAGCGACGCCGAGGGATCGCGCTCCGCAGGTTTCAGCACGAACGTGTTGCCACACACCAGCGCCAGCGGAAACATCCACATCGGCACCATCGCCGGAAAGTTGAACGGCGTGATGCCGGCCACAACTCCAATTGACTGACGCAACGAATAGTTGTCAATGCCGCCACCGATGTTGTCCGAGAACTGCGTCTTCAGCAGCTGCGGCGCGCCGCAAGCGAACTCGACGATCTCGATGCCGCGCTGCACTTCGCCCTTGGCGTCGCTGAATACCTTGCCGTGTTCGTGGGTGATGATCGCGGCGAGCGCGTCGTGATTGCGCTCGAGCAATTCCTTGAAGCGGAACATCACGCGCGCGCGATTCAGAGGCGAGGTTTCGCTCCATGCCCGGAATGCATTGCGCGCGGCGGTCGCTGCCGCATCGACGATCGCCATATCCGCAAGCCGCACCAGCCCCGTGACCTCGCCGGTCGCCGGATTAAAGACTTCACCCGTTCGCGAGGAAGCACCGTCAACGCGCGCCCCCGCAATCCAGTGCGTGATATCGGCCAGCGCGGTCTCGTTCTTTCCCATGACGCTATTCTGCTCCGACCAGATGGCCGAGGTAATCGCGCGCGCCGGGGGTGGCTATCAGGTCGTCAAATGTCGGATACCGGCTCACCTGGCCGCGCTCGACGAACACGAAGGACTCGGGCCGCGCCGATGCGAAATGAACGCAGCGACCAGTGCACCGGCCGGATTTCTAAGTGGATGGCTGCGCGATGCCTCGCTCGCTGAATGCGGCCGCCGCGCCAACGCGTGCGGTGCACTGGTCGTAATCGCATCACGGTTGTGCTCCGGCCATTCCGACCGCAGTGGAGCTCGAATACTTCCTACACAACGGCTCGGGCACGCCCCGGCTGCGCGAAGATTTCGCGCTTAACCGCCTGCATCGCGCCACCGCCCGCCGGCCCGCGCCGCCGTGGATCGCGAGTTCACACGCGCGATCGACAGGGGCGTTGTTCGGAACTGATCCATTCAGTCGCCCGATACGCGAAACGAGGCAAAGAAAGTGTTGAGTGCGTCGGGCGAAATCTCGCCCTCGGCGCCCAGCGCGACGACCTGAAAAAAGCGATCGTCGACGACAAAGAAGCGCGCATCGAGGTGCACTGGACGACCGCGGGCATCGCGCCCGCTAGCCTCGATCGCTTCAGCGGCAAGAATAGTGCGCGCGCTGTTCGATGGAAGAACCGGGGGCGGCTGGGACGTTTTGGTGATCGTGCCGCCGATGTTGCGTACCAGCGCTTCGCGGAAAGTCCCCAGCACTTGCTGGCGGCCGGCCGGCGTTTCGATTGTGTTGGGGGGCAACTGTGCAACACCGACGGCGAACAGCGTTGCGCCAATGCCGGTCGATGTCATCGACATCTGCACCGTCGCGTCCTGCATCTTCACATCGCGCGTGACAGTCTGCGGGCGAGCGGGGAGCAGGACGGTATAACCATCGGGCGAGCGCAGCTCGCGCCAGTTGAATCTCGGATTGCAACCGGCGAACCCTGCAACCACGCAGGCTGCGATAAAAGTCCGTCGGGTTCGCAACAGTTACCGGGATCTGCCGCGAGCAGGTGCCGTCGCCGTACGGGTGACCGGCACGGGTTTCTCCTTCTTTATCCGGCCGGGCCGCTTCTTGCCATGGCTGCCGTTATAAATTTTGCCGCGTCGCGTTCGAGTATCGCCCTTGCCCATCGGTGCCGCTCCATTTTCGGTGAGTTCGATTCAGTATAGAGCCGCTCTTACAATGTGGAACCGCTCTCGAGGTTTCAACTCATGGCACTCGTCATTTTCAGTTCCAAAGTAGCCGGCGACATCGTGATGTTCGCCGAGAACGCCAGCCGCATTTTCGAGATCATCGGCCGTCCGGAGTCGCCGCGCGGCGTCATCACCGCTTCCCAGGTGCCCGACGCGCTGCATCGTCTGACCGCGGCCGTCGAGCAGGACAAGGCGCAGCAGGCGCACGCACCGTGTCAGACCGAACAGAACGACGCCGGCGACGGCAGGCAGGCCCGTGGAGTCACGTTCAGCCAGCGCGCGTTTCCGCTGATCGAGATGCTACGCGCGGCACAGAAAAAGAACGCCGATATCACCTGGGGCACGTAGAAAACCGGCGCCGTCAAGATCACGTGCTTGCGGTGCGTGGCCCGGCCTCGCGCGCACCTAAAATCGCAGCCCATGGCTGCTGCCGCTCCCAGCGCGCTTCACTTCAAGCTTGACCGCATACGGCCATGGGCAATCGCCGTGATAGCAGCCGCGCTGATGGCAAGCGGTGTGCTGGTGGCAGTGCAGTCGATGACCGTCGAGGATGAGGTCCGTGAGTACTACGAAGAAGCGCTGGCGCTATCGCAGCTAGCGCTGGAAGCGCAACAAGAAAGTGCCAGTCTGCGCAATTGGCAAATACGGCTCGCACGAAGCTTGACTCCGAGCACACTGCTGGCGCCGGTGCCCGATGTGGCCTCGTTCAGGGCGGCGATCGCCAGGCTTGACGCGAAACTCGATGAGATCGGCGGATTTCAGCTGACAAACGAACAACAAAACCGGCTGGCCGAGTTGAAAACGGCGCTGGCGGACATCGGCAATGTCAACTCCAGCTTGATCGAGGTAAGGGCGCGCGACGAAGTCAACATCGAAGTGGCGCGCGAACTGGCAGCACGTTCGCAGCAGCGGTTTGAAGCCTTCGGCAATTCGTTATCCGAGCTGGTCGGTTCTGTGCGGCTGGATACCGTCAACGCGGCGCGCCAGGCGGAGAAATTGAATTTGCTCGGTCGCCATGCGCTGATCGTCTTGTTTGCAGTGACACTTGCGCTCGGCCTGCTGGCAATGCTACTCGCCGTGCGAACGCTCAGCGCGAATCGCGCACTGCTCGGCCGGATGCAGCAACTGGCGCGCGAAGACGCGCTGACCGGCGCCATCAACCGGCGCGGACTGGACGACGTGATGCCGGTCGAGTTTGCCCGCGCGAAGCGCAGCCACGAACCGCTGTCGATCGTCATGATTGACCTCGATCATTTCAAGCGTTACAAC
>JBGTEW010000177.1:0-2262 GCA_041747615.1 Burkholderiaceae bacterium
CGCCGCACGATCACGCCGCAACTGAGCACTTTGGGCATCAGCTAATAAGCGTGCGGGGGAACAGCAATTGCACCGTCATCTGCATAATGCAATATCGCACAGAGCCAACACGGTAGAAATGCGCCTTCGCTCGATGGTCCGGATCGCTGTTGCTGCGAGTGCAGGGTGGGCCGCGTTGCAGGGATTTCGTTTGCTGCATGCGAGGCATCGCCGCATTGATACCGCGCGGTTTTCGCATGCCGAAGAAGCGGCTGCACGCCGTTTTCTGATCGTGGGTGACAGCACCGGCGTCGGGATCGGCAGCATCGATTCACGATCGACCGTCGCCGGGCGTCTGTCGGCCGCGTTTCCCGGCACGGAGGTCGTCAACCGTGCGTGCGACGGTGCGCACTCGTCCGATATCGCCGGGCAGATCGCAACCACAAGCGGGCGATTCGACCTGATTCTTATGTTTGCCGGGGGCAACGACGCGATCGGTCTGACGCCGTACGAAACGACTGCACTTGCCGCCGAATCTGCACTCGACATCGCCTGCGCGCGGAGCGACGACGTCGCCGTGATTCCTCCGGCAGATGTCGGTTCCGCACCCATCTGGTTATGGCCGCTGGATGCCCTGTTTACGCGCCGGGCAGCGGTCGTGCGGCGGGCCTGGCAGTTCGCCACACGCGAGCGCTGCGGTGTGCACCTGGTCGACCTGCGACTGCCGAAGGATCGCGATCCGTTTCGCATCGCCCCTCGGCGTTTCTATTCGCCCGATGGTATTCATCCGAGCGCCGATGGCTATGCGCTCTGGTTCGCGCAAATCACGCGGCAGGTGCCGTTCTTTGCAGATGGGCGCGATGAGGTTGCATCAACGCGATCTACAAAATTCGGCTGAACCACCACAATGACAGGAACGCCGCCATCAGGGCCAGTGCGGCACCAACGGCGACGAATATCGCCGTGATCTCAGTCGGCTGCTGCCTTTCGAAAGAAAGCTTCGTTGAAAGTACCTGGTAGATCTTCTTCAGTCCAGCGGCATCGGCCGCCTGAAAGTATTCAGCTTCCGTCAGCGCGGCAATTTTCTTCAGCGACTCTTCATCGAGTCGAACGCGCATCGACCAGCCTTCCGAGGTCACGGTCGTGCCCTCGGTCGTACCGACACCAACGGTATAGATCCGGACGCCGTAATCGGAGGCGATTTCGGCGGCCTTCAGCGGATCGGGGCCGACATTGTTCTGGCCGTCCGACAGCAGCACGATCGCCACCTGGCGGTTCTCGCCCTTCGACACGCGCGAAGGCAGTTCGTCGGTGCGCTTGATCTTTTTCTCGCCGGGCCGTGGGTTGATGAACTCCTCCACATCCGCGCGCGCAGTGGGTACTAGCGAATCGAGGGCGATGATCAGCCCGCTACCGAGCGCGGTGCCGCGCTGCGGCTCAAGCCGGTCGATCGCGGCGACGAGGTCTTCGCGATTGTTGGTCGGGGACTGCACGACGGCGGCAGCGGCGGCTACCGCGACCACGCCAATGCGAACATCGCGCGGCTGCTCTTCGACGAATGTCTTGGCGGCGACTTGTGCGGCAGTGATGCGGTTCGGCTTGATATCGGTGGCGCGCATGCTGCCCGATATGTCGAGCGCGAGCACGACGGCGTCCAGCCGCGCCGGCAATGTCAGGGCTGCCTGCGGTCGCGCGATCGCGACGATCAAAGTGGTCAGTGCCAGCAGCCACAGCATCGCGGGAGCAGCGCGGCGCAACGCGCTCGAGGTGGCTCTCGTTGCGTCGCCAACAGTTTCGAGGCTGGCGAAGCGCTGCGCGGACTTTTGCCGGCGAGCGAGCAGCACGTAATACAGCCCTGCAGCGAGCGGAAGCGTCAGCAGCAGCCACAGCATCGAAGGCCACAGAAAGGTCAAAGTTCCGGCATCCATCGCGTCAGCCGACCCGAAGGGGTGTGACGCCAGCGGTCAAGCGTGCCCGCCGCTTGCGCAACTGCGTAAACCGCAGCAACGCAGCGTCAAGCGGCTCGTCGGTCGCCAGCTCGAGGCAGTCGACGCCAGATTCCGCCAAGCCGGCTCGCAGCTGCTCTTCGCGTTGCCTGGCGGCGTCTGCAAAACGCTTGCGAAAGCGCCGATCGTGCGTGTCAATGAAAATCTGCTCGCCGGTTTCGGCGTCCTGCATCACCACCAGCCCAATATTGGGCAATTCGAGCTCCATCGGATCGAACAGGCGAACCGCGATCACTTCGTGCCGGCGCGCCAGATGTGCAAGCTGTTTGCCCCAACC
>JBGTEW010000178.1:0-14059 GCA_041747615.1 Burkholderiaceae bacterium
GCCCGCTGGCCCATCGTCCGGCCCGCTTCGGGTGTCATCGCCGCCAACAGTTTGCGGCCGAACTCTTCGGCGCCGGCCGCCGTTTCAAGGTCGACCCCGGGCGTAGCGGAAACGCCGCTGGTCGCCTCCGACGATACGACAACCGGCCTTGCCATCGCCATCGCTTCTAGGATCTTGCTCTGGACGCCGCGCGCCACCCGCATCGGAGCGACCACCGCGACCGCATGCTGCAGGTATGGTCGCACGTCCGGAACCTTGCCGGTGACGATCACACGTGAGTTGGTGGCAAGCGCACTGACCGCCTTCGCCGGATTCATGCCCACAATGTAGAACCGGGCGTCGGGTCTTTGCTGCATGACCGCCGGCAACACTTCGCGCACGAACCATGAGACCGCATCGACATTGGGCCAGTAATCCATCGCGCCGGTGAACACAATCGGTGCCTCACCGGGGGCATACGGCGAGCGGCGTTCCTCGCTGGGCGCGTAGTAGGCAGTATCGACCCCGACTTCGATCACCTGCACGCGGCCGTTGAATTCCGGTGCGAGGCGGGCGAACAGGTCCGCCTCGGCGCGCGTGACGACCACCGTGGCTGCCGCGCGTGCAGCGGCACGGCGCTCGAAAGCAAGCAACTTTTCGCCCTCGCGACGATAGATGAGCGACAAAGGCCAGCCGCGACGCTCGGAATACTGTGTCCATTTGGCCGAGTCGACATCGACCAGATCGAGTATCACACGCAGTTCAGGCAGCCGCTCGACGTACTGCGCCATCGCGCCCGAGAAAACCACAGCCTTCCGGATATGATGCCTGTCGATAGTTGCTTCGACCCAGCGGTGCAACGCAGCGCTGCGGTAATACGGCAACGTCAGTGCCTCGCCGGTCAACAGTCCGGTCACGCTGCGCAGCCTTGCGAAGTGCGGGTCGATCGCCATGACGCAATGAGAAGCGCAAAGCTCCCCGACCGCGCCCATGTGCTCGGCATCCGTGGGATCGTCGATGAATGTTCCAAGGTGCACGCGATACCGTTCCGCGAGATGCCGCAGCAGATGGTGCGATCGGATCTTGTCCCCCTTGTTGGGCGGAAACGGGAGGCGGTGCGCAAGAAACAGAATCGGCTCCATTGTGTCGTCATCCCAGGCTGCGCACGATCGAGGGTCCGATCGCATTGACGACCGGCCGCGGCAGATGGCGCCACAGACGAATCAGCGCCCGGTATCTGGGATTGGCTGGATTGTTCTGCGGGATTGCGCTGTTCTTGAGAAGGCGAAACTCGTAGTGCAACGGTTGAGGTTCGAAGCCCCAGTTCTTCTTGAAGTCATATGAGCCTGCCCCGAGCTTGGAGCGCCCATAGTCGAATATGCGGCAGCCGCGTTCGCTCGCGCGCCGCATCAGCTCCCAGTATTTGAAGTCGTTCGCTGCCAGCTCGCGTGCAGCGGGAACGTCGCCGGCGTAGTACGGAAGGACTTCATCTCGGAAGTAGAACGAAAGCACGCCGGAAACCGGCCGCCCTTGGGCGTTGACGACGGTCAGTACCTCGCACGCATCGCCAAAGGCGAGTTGCAGCGCTTCGAAATACCGCTTCGGAAAAGGAGGCGTTCCATGCCGATGCGCATTGTCAGCGTATAGATCAAAGAACCGGTCGACGCCGCTATCGATCTCGCTCGTCAGACCGCGCTGAATCCCCTTTCGTACCATCGCCCTTTGTTTGCGGGGAATCGACCGCAGGTTCGCATCCGCGTCGCGGTGGATCGGCTTGCGAAACGTCACGAACAGATCCTGCCGTGGCCAGCCGGCTTCCCGTTCGACGCGGTTGCGCAACTCGAGATGGTCGACCTTCAGCTGATGCGCCAGTTCGGACGCCGCTGCATGCAGCAGTCTGCGCGTGTCTTCATCGGTTACGGCGGCCCCGCCGTACACCGCAAACGGCAGCGAAACGAGCGAGTGACCGAACAGAAAACTCCTTACTTGCGCCAGCGGCAATACTCCGGCGATTTCACCGGCGCGTTCAGCAATCAGATAGTGCGTGCGATGTCCAAAGACATGTTCGATGACGTCGCGCCATTCGATACGGTGAAAGAACGTCGCGTCCGAACAGCCGTGGACGAATGAGGCCCAGGCCTCGCGATCGCTCTCTTTAAACAGCCGGACCGCAACGCGAGGGTCGGGCGCGTCACCGCACCTAGGCTGCATCGACATCGAAAACGCGATCGACCCGGTCCCAGTGGAAGTCTTTCAAAAGCTGCCCCAGCTTCCGTTCGGTCCGACTCAGATTGACGTAGTGTCGAAAGCGAGTCTTCAGCCCGGCACCGTCGACGCGCGGCTGCTGAGGATCGATTTCCCAGGGATGAAAGTAAAAAATCGCGGGCTTGCGATCGACGCGATTGACACGATCGATCGCCCAACGCGACATCGCATACGGTGCCAGCCGGAAGTATCCGCCGCCACCGGCAGGCATGTTCCGGCCGAAAAGACGTGCGGTGCTGACCGGGATCTCGAGCAGGCCGTCGCATGCGCGGAAGGGAAAGCGCGGGGCGGCAGGCCAGCCATAGTGATCATGCCGGACCGGATACACACTCGAGCTGTAACGGTAGCCGGCAGCAGCGATGCGGTCGAACGCCCACAGGTTGCCGTGGCCGATCGAAAAGCTCGGGGCCCGGTAGCCGCGAACGGCAACGCCGGCGGTGTCTTCGAGCATCTGCCTGGCGACGCGGATATCGGTGTCGAACTCGGCGGGCGTCTGCTCGGACGCGCGCAGATGTGCATGACCGTGGCTGGCGACTTCGTGGCCCTGCGAAGTGATATCCCGCACAATCTTCGGATAGCGCTGGGCCAGCCATCCTAGCGTGAAAAACGTCGCCTTCGAGCGACCGCGATCCAGTAGTTCAAGCACGCGATCGATGTTGCGCTCGATGCGGCACGGCGTGGTGTCCCAGGCACTGCGCTGGATGTAGGGTGCAAACGCCGATACCTGGAAATAATCTTCAACGTCGATTGTCAGCGCATTGGAGATTCGATCGGCAGGCGCTGTGTTCATACAGTCGCCAGCCGTTTTGTGGCGCCTGCGTCGAGCGAACTCCACCAGCCCGCCATGTGCTCAGCAATCCGAGGCGCCGCCTTTCCGTCCCAGTACTCGGGAATGCGGCCGCGTTTACCGCCGTTGCGAAGAATTTCATCGACCACGGCAAGCACGCGCACTCGATCGGTGCCAACCAGAGTGTTGGTGCCTTCGTCAACGGTGATTGGGCGCTCGGTGTTGTGGCGCATCGTCAGGCACGGCACGCCCAGCGCGGTCGTCTCTTCCTGAATCCCTCCGGAGTCGGTGAGCACGAGCGCTGCGTCGCGCAGTAATCCGACCATTTCCAGGTAACCCTGCGACGGCAGACAGGCGATCCGATGTCCCTGCAGTCGATGCTCGAGGTCGAACTTCTCGAGGTTCACCCGTGCGCGGGGGTGCATCGGCCAGATGACCGGCATGCGCGCGGCGACTTCCCCCAGGATTGAAACGACGTTCGCCAGGCTGTTCGCATCGTCGACATTCGATGGGCGGTGCAACGTGACCACTGCGTGCCGCAGCGTTGCATCCGCCCACTCGGCATTCGCCTTTTCCTTTTGTAAGACATCGGCGGTTGAAACCGCATTCGGCAGCGCTGAAAGCAGCGAATCGATCATCAGGTTGCCGGCAAAGTGCACACGGTCAGCGGCAATTCCCTCACGCGCCAGGTTCGCATGCGCACTGCGCTCGGTCGTATACAGAAGAGTCGCAATCTGATCGGTCAGCACGCGATTGATCTCCTCCGGCATCGAACGGTCGAAGCTGCGCAGTCCTGCTTCTACGTGTGCCACGGGCACAAGTCTTTTTGAAGAAACCAGGCTGCATGCAAGTGTCGAATTGACATCGCCAGCCACGATCACACAGCAGGGCTGATACGTGTCGAGCACCGCGTCGAAGCGCTTCATCACTTCGGCGGTTTGAATCGCATGCGATCCCGACCCGACCCCCAGATTGACGTCGGGGACCGGCAGACCGAGGTCACGGAACAGGCGATCGTTCAGCTCGAAATCGTAGTGCTGCCCGGTATGGACGAGGATCGCATCGGGCAGATCCGTGCGCGACCGGATCGCCCTGAGCAGCGGCGCAATCTTCATGTAGTTTGGCCGCGCTCCGACAACACACACAGCAGGGCCCTCGCCGCGCAAGGGCATATCACCTGCCCTTGGATGATCGACGCGAACCCCGAGTTTCCTCCTCCGGCAGCGCCCGCTCGGGCTCCACAATGCCACGCACCGCGGTGATCAAACCATCGACGGTTTGCTCCAGTTGCTCGATTCTTTCAGTGATCGCAGCGAGTGGCCGCGCACCCACGCGGCCCGACACCGGCGCCTCACGTTTCGTACCAACTGCCCGCGGCACGGCAATATCAGCGCCAGTCTCACTCTCCATCTCGGCCGCCGCAGCGCTGACATCTGCGCGGCTGACGACATGCTTCTCGCTGAGATAAGCGGCGAGCAGGATCCTGTTCGCGAGTGAGTTGATCCGGCGCGGAACTCCGCCGGTGGCCCGATAAATCTCGACGAACGCATCAACTTCAAACCGAGGATCGTCTGTCCACCCGACATGCCCGAGCCGGTGTTCGACATAGGCGCGCGTCTCCCCCTGGTCAAGTGGTCCCAGGTGATACGACGCGATGACACGCTGCCGAAACTGCTCCATCAGCGGCGACCGCATCAGCATGCGCAACTCCGGCTGGCCGATCAGAAAGCTCTGCAGAAGCGCATGGTCGCCGCACTGAAAGTTGGACAGCATGCGCAACTCTTCGAGCGATCGCGCGCCGAGGTTTTGCGCTTCGTCGACGATCAGGAGCGCACGCCTTCTCTTCTGAAACGTCGTCAGCAGGAACGCTTCGATCGTCGAAATCAAATAAGCCTTACCGTCCATCTGGACGCTGATACCGAACGCGGTCGCGACCGAACGCAGCAGATCATCAGCGTCGAGCTGCGTGCTGACTATCTGCGCGGCCACTACTTCGCGCGTGTTCAGTTCATTCAGCAATGCGCGTACCAGCGTGGTTTTGCCGGTGCCGATGTCGCCCGTAACCACCAGAAACCCCTCGCCCTGGTAGACGCCGTACTTCATATAGGAGAACGCGCTGCTGTGTCCCTTGCTTCCGAAAAAGAACGCAGGATCCGGACTCAGCTGAAACGGCTTTCCGGTCAATCCAAAAAAGCTTTCGTACATGGCAGAGCTACAACCGGTGCAACAATCCGACGAACACCGCAGCTTCGCTGCTGTCGCG
This sequence comes from Burkholderiaceae bacterium, assembly GCA_041747615.1. GTDB lineage: Bacteria > Pseudomonadota > Gammaproteobacteria > Burkholderiales > Burkholderiaceae_F > JACCZX01. The sequence goes on from JBGTEW010000178.1 coordinate 5,295, forward strand.
GATAAAGGCGGATGTGGAATCCTGTCGCTGATACCTGGCACCGATAAAGGCTCTGCTGCGAGGCGTCAGTTGGCGACTGGCCTGCACCCCGACACTGTTTTGATCAGTAACGTTGCCGGAAGCCTCATCGAAGCCGCGCGTTTCAATCCGGCTGGCGCTGGCGTTGAGCGTCGTTACGCGGCTCAGTCGATGACTGAGCGTCAGCGAGGCGCCCTTCTGAACGGTATCGTTAAAGGTGATAAAGGTTGGCGGGATCGACGCATCGGGCAGATGGTCGGTCTTCACGTAGTACAGCGTCAGCGCCAGCGTGTTGCGCACGCCGATCAACGCCAGGCTGCCGGAGCCGGAAGTCAGCACATTGACGCTTCGCGAAAAAATGTTGACTCCACCCGGCAGCGATGACGGCAGCCCCTGGCTCGCGATCAGATTCCGAACCTGCTGCGCGCGCTCGACCGGATCGGGAAAGCGCGCGATCAGGATCGCATTCAACAAGCTCGACACATTGCCGGTGGCCGGCAGCTGCAGGATCAGCTGCGGATAGGTTGCCACCGAGCGGGAAGCCGACAAAGTGGTCGCAAGGCGGCGTTGCCGGTTGGAAAAGTCAATCTGGTAACTCGGACCGTAAAACCGGCTTTCCCAGAAACCGCCCAGGCGCGTGCGAGGAGTCGGTACCCATTGCAGCTCAACGCCGTAAATCGGACCCGACGTTTCGCTCGTCGTGTAATTGGTGCGTTCGTAGCCGCCGCGCAGGCCCGCCGAAAATCGCGGTGTGAACGCGTAAGTGGCGGTCGCCAATGCGGCTTCGAGATGCTGATCACCTTCGGGTTGATCGTCGAAACGGGTCACATCGCTTTGAACTCGCAACGATCCGCCGAACGGCGTTGCAGCGCGAACAATTTCGGCCACGTGCCGGGCATAGTAGGCGTCCGACAGGGCTGAATCGGCCTGCGTCGTATAGGTATAGGAATTGTCACTGCGCACCAGATAGCGCCAGTCGTTCCCGGCAGTGCCCTGCAGATACGGCGCGATCCGGCCCTGCACGTAGGTGTACTTGTTGAACGTCGATTCCGTATCGGACTGCGGCAAGAACGGATTCAATACTTCCTGATTGGCAAGCAGCTCAGCCTCGATGTAGAACAACCGATCGACGGCTTCGAGATTGGCGAGGATATTGGCCTGCGGCAGTACGCGGCTGGCTTGCGTACCGTCGGCGTAGCCGATCAGGTTCAGCGACGCAGCGCCGTTGACTCGCAGGCGCGCGCCTTCTCGGGCAAAAGCGACGGCCGGAAGAATGTTGAACACGAGGTCGGCCTCACGCTGTGCCCCGGTTTCATAGTTTGCATTGTTGGTGAGCGTCGCCTGGGTTTCGATGCTGGGCTCGATGACCCATCGCTGCGCAAACGCCGGGCTCGCGCATCCAAGCGCCGCGCAGAACAACCAAAGGAAACGCCGCGGCACGCCGTTCAGACACGCAACTGCCGGGAGGGCTGCGACGGCCGGTTCACCGTTATTCAACGATCGCACGGGGCATCCTCAGTTGTTGCTGCGCGAACCGTAATAGGAGCCAGCCTCTGAAGACGACGCCTTGTTCAGCAACGTCATCACGACCGGGCATTCTTCCAGCGCAGTTAGGGTTTCCATTACCTGGCTCTGGGGGGTGCGATCAGCTTCGATTACCAGCACCACTTGCCCCATCAGCGCGGCCAGCACGCGCGATTCGGTAGAGCCGAGCAACGGAGGCGCATCGAACACCAGTATCCGGCTCGGAAAACGCGACGTCAGATCGTCCACCAGCACGCGCATCCCCTCGCTCGCAAGCAACTCAGTTGCCTGCTCCTGCCGTGTGCCGGCCGGCAGTATCGATAACCGCTCGACATTGGTTCGAAGCAGGACCGACTGTACGTCGAGCGCCGGGTCGCTCAGCACGTCGAGCAACCCCTTGGACGGCGGCAGCCCAAGGCGCGCGAGAACCGCTGGCTGGGTCGCGTCGGCGTCGACCAGCAACACTGTCGTGTCGCGCTCCATCGCAATGCTCATCGCCAGATTGATCGATACAAAAGTCTTCCCCTCGCGCGGCAATGAGCTCGTCACCATCACGCGGTTGGCGTGCTGCACAGGCGCCGCCGAATCGCCGCTGGCATTGGTAAGCAGCGGCCGCTTGATCATTCGGAACTCCTCGGCCCGCCGCGATGCGGGTGCATGCGGCGTCACATAACCCAGCTTCGCCAGGCGCTCGAGGTCGATATCAACGTGCGGTGACGTCAATGCTCGACGCGGTCGAACGAAGCGTGTGCTGGAAGTACTGACTCGCTCAACGGCAGCAGCGATCGCTGCAGGCTCGGGCTCGATCGCGGGTATCGAAGCCGCGGACGCACTAGCGGTGTCCGACGGCGCTTCGATGCCCGAGCTTCGAAGTTGCGCCAGGCGGCGGGCAGCTTGTTCGATCGTGTTCAAGGTGTCAGCTCCGCGCGTTTACTGACAACCATGTAACGACTCCGTAGGTCACAATCAGCGCTGCGAATCCGCTTGCAAATGCCGTATTGGCCAGCCTCCTGCGCCAGAGCAGCCCACTGGTTTCCAGCATCGATACGCTGCCGAGCACGGGACGCTGCGTCAACTGCCTTAACACGGACACAGCGTGGAAAGTCGGGGATATGCGCGCCATTGCGAAACTTGCCGCCAGGCCGGCGCCGAGCGCACCCAGCAAGACAAGAGGAACCAGAATGAACCGGTTCGGAAACACCGGGTTCGGTGAGATGCGCGGCGGATCGACGATCCGGAACTCAGCCAGACCGGCAGAATCGACATCCTCGGACAGCGACGCCGATTCTCGACGAGACACGAGCGCCTCGTAGTTCTTCTGAAGCACGTCATAGTCGCGATTCAACTGCGCCAGATCCGCTTCGATCTGGGGTGTCTGGTTCGCTTTCGCGCGCAACTGTGCAAGGCGTGCGTCCGCTTCACCCGCGCGTGCGCGCAGCGTAGCGACGTTTGCCTCGGCCTCCGCCAGAGCGATCTTGATCCGCTGAAACACCGGATTGGTCGAGGCCGAAACTCTCGGCGGCAGCAGCGACGCCGCCTTGCGGCGGGCATCGATTTCCTGCTTCCTTTGCTCTTCCAACTGACCGAGCAGTCTGCGAGTGGCAACGACATCCGGGTGCTGGTCGGTATAGCGGCGCAGCAGTTCGTCGAGCTGCTTGCGCTGTGTATCGATGCGAACGTCGTACTCCGACGTCGTGGCGCCGGCCGACGCCACCGCGCCGGGATCAGGCAGCATCACCGGATCCTCACCCGACAGCTCGCGGCGGTAAGCGTCGCGCGTCTGTTCAGCGGCGCGCAGTTCACCGCGCACCTTGGTAGCTTCTTCCGACAGCAGGCTCATGCGGGTGAAATAGTCCTGTCCGGTGCCGCTCGTGAACTCGAGATTCTTCAGCTTGAAATCCTTCAATCGATTCTCGGCCTCCACCAGCTTCTGTTCGTAGACCGTGATCTGCTCGTCGATAAAGCGGCGCGCCGCCTCGCTGTCACGCCGCTTGTTACCGAGGCCGGACTCGACGAACAGCGACAGCAAATCGGAGACCACGCGCTTGGCGCGCTCGGGGTTCGTGTCCTGATAGCTGATGGCGTAGATGTTGTCGCGGCCCACACCGGTGAAGCGAAGCCGCCTGATCAGCTGATCCACCATCCGGTCGCGCTCGATCTCGGACGTGATCGCCACGTCCAGATTGGCGCTGTGCATGATCTTCTCGATATTGGGCCGCGCGATGATCGTGCGCGCCAGCATGCCGATCTGCTCATCAACGTTGGGCTGCACGGCAAGCCCTTCCATCAATGGCTTCAAAACGGTCTGAGTATCGACGTAAACCCGCGCGGTCGCCTCGAAGCGATCCGGCGTGCGCCAGAGGGCCACCGCGCCGGCCACGGCAACCAGCCATGCGACGGCCAGCCCGATCCACCGGCGACGCCACATGTCGCTCGCGACTATCGAGAACTGGCGCAGATAATCATCCATTGTTCGAAGCCGGCTTGCGACGCTCGCCGCATGCGAGCCATTCGCAGGCGGACGTGTCGCTGCTCAGAACCAGCTCTGCGGAATCACCAACACGTCGCCGGGTCGCATGTCGACGTTGGCCGAGATGTCACCCCGGCGCACCAAATCCGCCAGACGCACGCTGTACTGCTTGCCCTTCTCGGACCCTCGAACCAGCACTGCGCGGTTTCCGTCCGCAAACTCAGTGAGACCACCCACCAGGATGATGACGTCCAGCACGGTCATGTTCTGACGATAAGGGATCGCCTGCGGCTTCGCCGCCTCGCCGACCACGCGAATCTGTTCGCTCGACGATCCGGCGAAATTGGTGACCATGACGGTCACCTGAGGGTCGCGAATGTACTTTGCCAGCGCCTGCTCGAGATCGCGCGCCAGTTCTGCGGGGTTGCGCCCAAGGGCCTGGACGTCCTGCACTAGGGGCGTCGAGATCCGGCCGTCCGGACGTACCGATACCGATCCGGAGAGCTCCGGATTACGCCACACCACGATATTGACCGTATCGAGCGGCCCGATCACATAACGATAATCCGGACTCGCTGCCGACACCGGCGCCGGCGGATAGCTGGTGCCGGCGCACGCCGCCAGCATTCCGGTTGACACCAGAACTAAAAATACACGCACCGAAATTTTTGCCTGCCACATCGTTTCATCCTTGCATCGCGAGATTCACCGGCCAAGCGAAAGGCAGTCTATTACATCGCCCGGCGTCAGGCCATCATGCCCCGTTCCGAGTTACTGCGCACCCTCGCCAAACAGAACGACCCGTACTGTCTCGACCAGGATCAGTACGTCCAGTGCCAGCGAGTGGTTCTTCACGTAGTACAGATCGAATTGCAACTTGCGTTGCGAGTCCGCGACCGACGAGCCGTACGGGAACCGAACCTGCGCCCAACCCGTAATGCCCGGCTTGATGCTGTGCCGGATATCGTAGAAGCGGATCTGCTGCCTGAGGTCGGCCACGAACGCCGGACGTTCCGGACGAGGCCCGACCAAGCTCATCTCACCGGTCAGGACGTTGAACAACTGAGGCAATTCGTCAATGCGGAGCTTCCGGATCCACTTTCCGACCCGTGTCACGCGCTCATCATTGGCGCTGGCCCAGCGTGGAACGCCGTCCTGCTCGGCATCGGTCCGCATGCTGCGGAACTTGACGCACAAAAATGAGCGGCCGCAACGTCCGACTCGCTCCTGCATGATGAAAATCGGTGCACCGGTTTCCAGAAAAATGGCAATTGCCGCCGCCACCATAACCGGCAACGCAAGCAGCAGCAAAATCGCGGCCAGCACGATATCGAAGGCACGTTTGACAAACGTCCTAGTCCTGTCCTGCGCGAAGCCGTCGCCATAGATAAGCCAGCTCGCCTTCAGCGATTCAATCGGCACCTCGCCGCGAACGCGTTCGTAGAACGCGGACAGGTCTCGCACCGGGACGCCGCACGTGCGGCACTCGAGCAGCTCCCGAATCGGTAGCGCCCCACCCCGCTGTTCGCGCACGGCAACAATCACTTCATCTACCCTGAAGCGCTTGACGATCGCCGTAAGGTCAATTGAGCGTGGAAAGCGCGTCGCGCGGCCGGCGCCGTCGGCAAACGCCGGTGCGTTGTCGGCGCCCGCCGGATAAAAGCCAACGACGACTGACCGCCGCGGCCCAATCTGGTCGATGACTTTCTCGACCGCGAGCGCTTCGGCGCCGGTACCCACTATCAGAATCCGTTGCAAGCCGAAGCCGGTATCGAGCACAGTCGAAACCGTCATGCGGATCAACATCACTGCAGCGAGCGTATACAGGCTGGCCGAGCCCAAGACGTCGCGCGCCTGCGAGCCCGCCGTCGCGTCACCGAAAACCGCATAGGCGATTGGAAATCCCAGCACCAGAACGATCGACGTTCGAACGAAGACGACCGTCAGCGACTTCGTCTCGCCAACCCGAAACAGGCTGAAAACGACGCCAAGAGCCGTCGCGATCGCGGCAAACTGCGCGGCAGGAACGAACGCTGTCATGGCGCTCACTCCGTAAGGTCCCAACTGCAGAAACACCGCCAGCAGCATTGCAGACATGCAGCAGCCGGCAAAAACGGCCATTTCGGTCAAGGCTCCGGCCGAAAACCGGCGACGCGATAAGCTGAGCACAGCAGTTACCTTTCCTACCCGATCCCGACGACCTGTATTTAATTGATGGTCCGCCTTATTTCGGCAGATCCGTGTTCACTAACGTAATCAAGCAAAGTTGCAACAGTGCGACCACCGCTTCTAATTCCTTTGTTGCCGTACTTCAAAGTCTTCAGTGTGTGGCAAACAGCTGGCCGCACGATGTCGCAGAAGCAAGTTCAGTGCCGTGGTTATTCGGCTTGACATGGAAGTCGATGTAACGGCGCGCGCAGGCGCCGCGTTTACCGGAGCCGAGCGAAACGCTGAATGAATTGAGAAAAGCGTATTACGCCGTATCGACTGGATGCAACAGCCATCGGTCGGTTCGTAGTCACCAACTCCCGCGCTTGACGCGCGCCCGTCACAGGCGCCAGACTCTTATACCGCGGCTTCTCAGCGCCGCTGCATCCGCCTGGCACTTGACGTCCACATACAGTGCACCAGGCGCCAGCTTATCCAGCACTTCATCCAAAGAGCGATTCCGGAAAGCCTGGTGCGCAACGGCGGCGACCAGCGCGTCCGCGCGTGGGAGTTCTTCCCACGCTGCTAGCGGCAGGCAATAGTGATGCATTGCTTCGTGCAAATCTGCGACCGGATCGTGCACTGTGACTGCGACGCCGTACGACTGAAGCTCGCGGATGACGTCGATTACTTTCGAGTTGCGCAGGTCCGGGCAGTTTTCCTTGAAGGTCAGTCCCAGCACAATAACCTTCGCACCCTTTACCGCAACACCTGATTGCACTAGGTTCTTTACGGTTTGCTCGGCGATGAACTTGCCCATGCCGTCGTTGATGCGCCGTCCGGCCAGGATCACCTGCGGGTGATACCCGAGCTTGTCCGCCTTGTGCGTCAGGTAGTAAGGATCAACCCCAATACAGTGACCGCCGACCAAGCCGGGCCGGAACGGCAGGAAGTTCCACTTCGTACCCGCAGCTTCCAGAACTTCCATCGTGTCGATATCCATTCGATGGAAGATCAGTGACAGCTCGTTCATCAGCGCGATGTTCAGATCGCGCTGCGTATTCTCGATGACCTTTGCCGCCTCGGCGACTTTAATACTCGAAGCCTTGTGTACGCCTGCCTCGATGATCGAACCGTAAACCTCGGCAACCCGCTCGAGGGTCGCGTCGGAATCACCCGCGACGACCTTGACGATCCGGGTCAGCGTATGTTCGCGATCGCCAGGGTTGATTCGCTCCGGCGAATAGCCAACAAAAAAGTCGCGCTTCCAGCGCATACCCGATTCGCGCTCAAGAATAGGGATACAGATTTCCTCGGTCGCACCGGGGTAAACGGTCGATTCGAAGACCACGGTCGCCCCGCGCTTCAAGTGACGGCCCACCGCCACACTCGCAGCGATCAGCGGCGCGAAGTCGGGCTGGTGGGCATCGTCGATCGGCGTCGGTACCGCCACTATGATGAACTCGGCTTCACGCAGCCGTTCGGCGTCGCTGGTCGGTTCCAGCAACGCTGCGGCCTTCAGCTGATCACCGCTTACTTCGCCGGTAGGGTCGAGATGCCGGCGATAGGCCTCGACCTTGGCGGCCGAAACATCGTAGCCGATCGTCCGACGTTTCTTTCCGAACTCAACAGCGAGGGGAAGACCTACATAGCCAAGGCCCACCACAGCGACGACGTACATGATCATCCTTGCAAATAATTGAGGGGCACGAAGTGATGTCGACGCTCATGCCAAGTTTCCGGCGCAAAAACCCGGCGTAAGTCATTCCTGCGCAAGCGGGAATCTAGAGCTTCGCGGCCCCGCCCAAATCCCCGCTCGTGCGGGAATAACACTCGGCGGGGTTTCGCTGCCGCAATGGCGAAAATCGCCAAACGATTCCGAACCTCAAGGCCGCTCTACAACGTCTTCAGCAGTTCGGCGGCAGCCGCTTTCTCCGGAACCTCCTGCTCCAGCGCGATCAACGCCTCGAGCGCCTTGCGGGCCTGATCCTTCTGTCCGGCCTTCGCCAACGCACGCGCATGATTTAGCTGAATGTTGCGTCGGTCCGGAGCGATTGTGCGGGCCTTGCTCAGGTGTGCCAGCCCGCGCGCGAATTCTCCGCGGTCGACGAGCAGCATTCCAAGCGTGTCGAGCACGGCGGCGTTCTCCGGCGCCAGCTTGACCGCACGCTCCGCGTAGCCAATCGCCTTTGGGTCCCCCATCGCACCCGCTACGTACGCGAGATTGTTCAATGCCATTACGTTGTCCGGTTCGACGCCGATGATGCTTCGATAGTGATCGGCGGCGACCCGCTCCTTGCGCTCGCGAATCGCGTGGTCGGCCAGAAACATGCGCACCACCGTATCACGCGGATGATCGGCGAGCCAGCGCGCGGCGAAAACCTCCGCCTCCTTGACCTTGTCTGCGCGATACAGCGCCGTGAGCAGCTTAGCGACCACGAGATTGGCCGACGGCTCGATCTTTAGTGCTTCGCGATACGCGCGTTCGGCCTCCCCGAACTTGCCCAACGAAGCAAGTACGTCGCCTTCCAACATGTAGCCGCCGACATGTTTGCGATCGCGCGCCTGCAGCTCACGGGCCAGCTTCAGCGCGGCGTCGGGCTTG
>JBGTEW010000179.1:0-1628 GCA_041747615.1 Burkholderiaceae bacterium
GCCTGGTCGTTGCAATCACCGGCGCCACTGGCGCCATTTACGGCGTGCAGCTGCTGCGGCATTTGCGCACGCTCGGCGTCGAAACCCACCTGCTGCTGTCACCCGCCGGCGTGCTGAACGTCCACCAGGAGCTCGACATGAAGCGCGCCGATGTCGAAGCGCTGGCCGACGTGGTGCACAGTGTCGGCGATGTCGGCGCTGCGCTCGCCAGCGGCTCGTTTAGGACCGACGGCATGGTGATCGCACCGTGTTCGATGAAAACGCTGGCCGCAGTGGCCCATGGGTATGCTGACAATCTTATTTCGCGCGCCGCGGATGTCTGCCTGAAGGAACGTCGCAGACTGATTTTGCTGCCGCGCGAAGCGCCTCTCAACCTGGTGCACATTCGGAATATGGAAGCCGTGACGCTGATGGGCGGCATCATCTTCCCGCCACTGCCGGCTTTTTATCAGCTGCCGCAGAGCTTCGAGCAAATGGTCGACCACACGCTGGCCCGCGTGCTCGATCTGCTAAGCATCGAACATCAACTCGCGCCGCGTTGGGACGGACAGATCGGCGCCGACCCGCAGCGCGCCTAGTTGCGTTCAGTATCGAGGGGCTGTAGGAGCTCGATTCGATTGCCGAACGGATCGGTGGTGAACGCCCGGTCGAATCCGGCCAAGCGTTCGTTGTCGAAATTGACTTCATGTCCGCTTGCAGTCAGCGCGTCTATCAATTCCACCAGATTCCCAACCAGCAATCCGGCGTGTGCTTTCTTCGCCGGCACAAAATCAGCGTCGACGCCAAGATGCAACTGAAGGGAGCCGCATTGAAACCAGACTCCGCCGCGCGCTGCCAAACGCTCGGGTTTCTTTACTTCGGCCAGGCCGAGCAGCGACCCGTAGAACGTCCGCGCTTGCGATTCCCCGCCGGCGGGCATCGCCAGCTGGATATGATGAAGCCCACTTACGCGCATATCGAGAGTTTGGTGCCGGCAGAGGGACTCGAACCCCCGACCTTCGGTTTACAAAACCGTTGCTCTACCAACTGAGCTATGCCGGCGGCAGCAGGACCGCAATCGGACAGACTCTACTTGATGCGAGTCAGTTTTGGCCGATCCTTGGAGCGAGGAGGCGGCGGCGGCTCGTTCGGTTCATTGTTGTCGGCGCCGTTTTTATCTGCAAAAGCAGCCGGTGCACGCACCGGCACCAGCGCCATCGGGGTCGGACCCGGAAGCGTCTTTGCCCCGTCGGCATCGCTGCTCACCGGATCTGCGCCCGTCAGTACGGCGCGGGGCACGTCGAATGCCATTCCATGCCCGGTCTCACGCGCGTAGACGGCAATCACTTTTTCGACCGGTACCGCCACTTCACGGGCAACGCCGCCAAAGCGCGCCTGGAACTCGATCAGCTCGTTGCCGAGCTTCAGGCGATTGGTGGCAAGCGGAGAGATGTTCAGCACGATCTCGCCGTTCCGAACGAATTCGTGCGGTACGTTGACCCCGGCGTCGGCGATCACCGCGATGTACGGCGTCAGCCCCGAGTCGGCACACCACTCGTGAATCGCACGGATCAGGTAGGGCTTGGTGGAAACGTCGGCCATCGGTTGCACCACCGCTATCTGCGCATCACCTTCTCGGACGGGGTCAG
>JBGTEW010000180.1:0-3511 GCA_041747615.1 Burkholderiaceae bacterium
CGCGAAAGCCGGCGGTGCCTAGCGACCGACCCGCGCGGACCCGGCGCGAAGCCGATGGCGTTGCGCCGCCTGCAGCCGAGAAGGCGCCGGCCCCCGCCAGCGTTCCCGTGCCGGCATCGCCTGCGCCACTCGATGTGGCGCCTAGCTTGAAGCTGAACAGGGATCGGGCCGAAAACAGTGCGGCCACGCAATCCAGACCGTTGGATCAGACAGGTTCGGAGCTACGCCGCGACGCCGCCCGAGGCGCAGCGTCGGCGCAGGCGCCCGCGGTGCAAAGTGAGCGTGCTGAAGCCGTTGAGTCAGCGGCAACCGCGCTGGAGCGAATCATCAAATTGAGGCGTGAAGGTCGGCACGATGAAGCCGACGTAGAGTTGAAGCAGTTTCGCGAGCGTTACCCGCTGGTACAGCTTCCAGTGGAAGCGCTGCCACCGATGGGAACGCGCTGATAAACAGGATCCGTCAACTCGACGACTTCCAGCTTCCACGCAGATCGACCTGACAGCGCCTGCACCGCGAGCCGCGCAGCATCTGCCTCCAACACGCGGGGCTCGCTGCTGGCCAGCGTGGCAGCAGCCTCCCGCGATCTGACCGTGCCGAGCCAGCACCACTGGTCGAACACGTGCCACTGCTGCTGAAACCGTTCGGCGTTGCGCTCGACCAGAGCAATCGCCTTCGCATACGGCCAGGCCGGCAGCAACCACGGCCGCAGCAATTCCTTCAGGCGTTCGCTGTGCTGCTCGAGCGACTCTGCGCCGACACATGCGCCACGGCATCGCCTTAACTGTTGATTGAAGCAGGGCGCGCCGTCGTGCGCGGCCTTGCGGCGGCCCTCCAGACCCATCGTCTTCAGGCAAAGCTGATATTCGGCCGCCAGCTCGATCATCCATCGGCGCACCGATGCGCGCGATCCGAAAGGTCCATAACAGCGGCCTAGCTGAGCAAAATCGAACACTGGCGCTGGGGTCAGCGTCGCACCTCCTTGTTGGTCGAAGCCGAGCACCACCTGATTCAACTTGCGCCGCGACGCGACGTTATGCGCGGGCAGTCGCGTCTTAATCAGCTCCGATTCGCGCAATAGCGCGCCCAGCTCACCGGCAGTCTCTTCCCATTCGAGCCGGTGAACCTCCTGCGACAGCTGAAGCTCGCGCGGAGCGCGGTACTCGGCGCTGAAGTGACCAGCGACGCGGGTGCGCAGATCGACGCTCTTGCCGATATATATCGGATGCTCGTTCAGGCCGTAGAAAAGGTAAACCCCGGGCGCATGAGGTACGGCGTCGATCGCATCCGGCGACAGATTCGGCGGCAGCGCAGGACGCCGCAGCAACGTCCGGACGGCCCGCTCGATCTCCATCGCCGGGTGCCGGCTGGCCAGCTTCAGGAGCAACCGCCAAAGCACGCGCGCATCGCCCAGCGCACGGTGCCTTTGCTCGCCTTCCAGGTTGAAGCGCTGGATGATCGCATCGAGCGTGTGCGGCGAGCGGTCCGGATACAGATAACGGCTAAGCCGCACCGTGCACAGGGTCCGGGCATTGAACGACAGACCGGCGCGGCCGAATTCGGCTCGCAAAAATCCGTAATCGAAACGCGCGTTGTGCGCCACGAAGATCGCGCCGTCGAGCCGATCGAATAGCGGCTGCGCTACCTCGGCGAACGACGGCGCCGAGCGCACCATCTCGTTGGTGATGCCGGTCAGCCATTGGATCTCGGCCGGAATCGGCACACCGGGGTTGACCAGCGTGGCCCACTCTTCGATTCGCACCGCATCATGGTCGAAGTCGACCTGCACCACGCCAATTTCGGTTACGCGCTCGCGCGCCGGACTCGAGCCGGTTGTTTCAACATCGACCAGGGCAAGGCGCGGAGCAACGGGCGGAAACATCGAGCTGATTATCGTTGACGCGACACGGGCATACTGCGCAAAAGAGAAGTTGGAGAGCTCCGATGGCATTGTCCGAGGCCACACCGGAAACGAGCAAGTCCGCTCGAATCGATGCGGTGGTCGCCATGATCGCCCAGCGCAACCCGGCCGAGGAGCGCGAGTTCCTGGTGACATTTGCGCGCGGCTACTTTCAGCGCGTCGACCCCGAAGACATCGTATCGCGCAGCGTCGAGGATCTATACGGTGCGCTGCTGTCCCACTGGCAGTTTGCGCGCAAGCGCGAAGCAGGCAAGGCGAAAGTCCGCGTGCTCAACCCGGGCGCCGGCGAGCACGGCTGGTCGTCGCGCCATACGCTGATTGAAGTCGTCAACGACGACATGCCGTTTCTGGTCGATTCGGCATCGATGGAAGTCAATCGGCAGGGGCTCGGATTGCATCTGATCGTGCATCCGATCTTTGCAGTCGAGCGCGATGCCGTCGGCATGCTGAAGGCGATCGATTCGCGCGAGAACAAGCCTGACCATCTGCGCGAATCTTTCATGCATATCGAAGTGGACCGGTTGGCTGATCCTGCCGCCCGCACCGAACTGGCCGAAGGCATCACGCGCGTGCTCGGCGACGTGCGCTCGGCAGTGGACGACTGGAAGGCGATGATTGCGCAACTGCGTGCAGTCATCGAGGAGATCGATCGCAAGCCGCCGCCGCTGCCGCGGGAAGAGGTCAACGAGAACCGCGCGTTTCTGCAGTGGCTGGCGGAGGATCATCTGTTGCTGCTGGGTTACCGGCAGCACGATCTGGCCACCATCGATGGCGAGGATGCGCTGCGGCTGGTGCCGGGCAGCGGGCTCGGCATCCTGCGCGAGTCCGAGACCGGCTCGTCGCTGTCCACCAGCTTTGCGGTGCTGCCACCGCAGGCGCGTGCCACCGCGCGCGCGGTCTCACCGATGCTGGTCGTGACAAAGGCCAATTCACGCTCGACGGTGCACCGGCCCGGCTACATCGACTATATCGGTATCAAGCGCTACGGCCCCGATAGCGCCGTCACTGGCGAACACCGCTTCGTCGGGTTATTCACGTCGTCGTCATATACCGAGCGCGCCGGCCAGATCCCACTCGTGCGTGGCAAGGTCGGCGAAGTTGTGGCGCGGTCCGGTCTTGCGCCCGGCAGCCATCTCGGCAAGGCGATGGCGCATGTTCTCGAAACCTATCCGCGCGACGAGCTGTTCCAGATAACCACGGACGAGTTGCATGAGATCGCCACCGGCATCGTGCAGCTCGGCGAGCGGCAGCGCTTCCGGCTGTTCGTCCGGCGCGACCCGTTCGAGCGGTTTGTTTCATGCCTGATCTTCGTGCCGCGCGAAAACTTCTCGACTGGCCTGCGGCGCCGTTTCCAGACCATCCTGATCGAAGCGTTCGGTGGCTCGGCCGCGGACTTCGATGTGCTGCTGACCGACGCGGTGCTGGCGCGCATTCATATCACCGTGCGCACGACGCCGGGCACATTGCTTAGCGTCGACCGGCGAGCGATCGAGGCACAGCTGGCCGACGCGGCGCGCCGCTGGGAGGACGATCTGCGGCAGGCGCTGAACGACGAAGAAGGCGAAGCGCGCGCGGCGTCGCTGTACAGGCGTT
>JBGTEW010000181.1:0-6971 GCA_041747615.1 Burkholderiaceae bacterium
TCGCGATCCCACAGGCGTTCGAGTTCGGCGCGGGCCGTGTTAGCGGGCAGGCGGTAGGCGATGCCGGCGCACGAACCACCCCGGTCAAGCCCCGCCACCAGCCCGGGGCAATCGAGCGTGCCTCGATTCACGCGACTCCAGAGACACAGCCGGCGGTGATAGCCGTGAACGCGTGCGGTAACGCGATGATCGAAGGTCACTTCCGGATTCCAGATCAGCGAGCCGTAGCCGAACAGCCAAAGCGGCGATTGGCCGTCCCAGGCTTTAAGCGCAGCGATCAGCGACGCCGCCTGCTGCTCGGCGGTGACGCGGCCGGGAAAATCGAAGGGAACGCGAGTCACGTCCGCGGCGGCTCCATCTTCATCCGGCGCCACGATGTCCAGCCACCGGCGCCAAGCACGCTCGCCATCAGCCAGAATGCCGCACCGGCGCCGAGCACCGAGCCGAACGCACCGAATACCAGCGGCAGCACGACGTGGCTGGTATTCATGACTGTCGTGCGCACACCGAGCGCTTCACCGACCCGTCCCGGCGGGGAACGGTCATGCAGCAGCGACATCACATTCGGCTGCGCCGCACCCAGTCCCAGCCCGAGCAGAAAAGCGACCGCCATTAAAGGCGCCATCGTGTCGAAGAATGGAATCAGCGCAAAGCCGGCGGCGGCGGTGACGAGCGTGAACAGCAGGACCTCCCATTCGCGGTAGCGGCGCGCCAGGGTCGGCATCGCCAGTCTGATCGCGAACGTCGCTGCGGCGAAGCTGCCCAGCACCAGGCCGATCTGAGATGCCGAGAGGCCGATGCTTGTCCCATAGACTGGAATCAGAAACGACTGCAGATCCCACGACATCGAAATCATGCCGCTGACGATCAGTACATTTCGCACTTCGGGATAGCGCAGCAGGTCGAACGCATTGCGTGATTCCGTCGCGACGGCGTGCGGCTGCGGTGCCGGCAGCAGCGCGCGCTGCGCGAACAGGATGGCGACGGACGCGGCCATCAGCAGGAAGATCAAAGCGAACGTCGCGCGATGGCCAACGCCGTCGATCAAAAATCCGCTGGCAATCGGTGCGATCAACCCTGATGTCGAGAATCCGAGGGCCAGCATCGAGAAAGCAGCCGGCCGACTGCCCGGCTGGGAAATGATTCCGACCAGGTTTTGCATCGTCATCTGCACGTACATGAAGCCGGTACCAAGCAGCGCGCTGGCGACCAGCAGCGGAGCCACATCGGCAGTTGCGTACGGAAACGCTGCCGGAAGCAGCGCTCCCGCGGTCATCATCCCGGTGCCGATCAATAGTGGGCGAAACGGTCCGACCTGATCGAGCCAGCGGCCGGCGCGCACCGCGAGCAGCGCCGGCACCAGCGCATACAGGGCCAGCAACACGCCGACCGTAAAGGGGGATGCCTTGTTCGACAGTGCATACAGCGACGCCGTCAGGCGTGCCGCACCGAACGCCGTGTGCGTCAGCACCACGAACGCGATGATCCGGGGCAGCGTCATCGTCAATTGGCGGTCCGCGGCACTTCGGCCTCCTGCAGCGCGCTCCTGCTGCGCAACTTCAACGCCACAAGGGCCACACCGGCGCACGTGACGGCAATGCCGAGCGCGGTCAGCCACGTCGGATAGATTCCGAACATTAGCCATTCCAGTGCTACCGCGATGATCGGCGTCAGGTAGAGCAGGCTGGTCACGCGCGTCGCTTCTCCGCGGCGCATCAGCGTGTGGAGTGCGTTGACGGCGAGAATCGAGGCAAAGATCACCAGGAAGCCGATCGCGGCCAGCAGTTCCCATGTCCATCGAAAAGCGAAGCCTTCGACCACGATGGCAAGGGGTGCCAGCAGCAGCACGGTGGCGGCGAACTGCACGACAGACGCCGCCCGCAGATCCACCGTGGGACAGAAGATGCGTTGATACAGCGTGCCTACGGTGATCGCCGCCAGTGCAATCGACACCCCGGCCAACGAAGCTGCGCTCATCGCATCAACGTCGATCTTGTGCCAGACGACCAGTGCAACGCCTGCCAGTCCCAACGCCACCCCGAGCCATTGCATCGCCTTCAATCGCTCGCCCAGCAGCGGGGCTGCGGCCATCGCCGTGACCAGGGGCTGCAGCGCCAGGATCAATGCCGTGATGCCCGCGGACATCCCGAGGTACTGCGCATAGTGACTGCCGCCCAGATTGATCGCGTGCATCAACAGGCCGGCGGCCGCGACGTGCAGCCATTGCGACAACGAGGTGGGCCAGGCCGGCTTGACCATCAACGCAATCGGAATGACCAGTAGCAGGCCGATCGCGAACCGCAGGGTCAGAAACGTGAAGGGCGGCGCGTACTGCAGTCCGACTTTGGTCGCCAGATAGCCGGAACCCCAGACAACCACGAAGTACCAGGCCAGCCAGCCGGAATTGCGATGCAGCGAAGGGGTCACGACTGCGATTGTTGCAGACGACAGTTTCGCTACGTTTCAGCCTATCGTGATCATTGGTAATGACAATTAGCGTCAGAGATTTGATAGCTGGAAACTACGCCCTCAATTTCATCACTCAGCCATACAACCGGAGCAAAACATGAAAACAGTGGGTCAGCAGCTTGATTCTTTCCGCGTGGTCGGCGTCAAGCCCGGCTTCAATCATCACGAAGAAAACGGTGTCACCGCTTTCGAGGAGATCAACGAGCGCTCGTTCGCCGGCAAGTGGAAGGTCATCTATTTCTATCCGAAGGACTTCACGTTCGTCTGCCCGACCGAGATCGTCGGTTTCGCCGGCCTGGCAAACGACTTCGAAGATCGCGATGCGGTCCTGCTTGGTGGCTCGACCGACAACGAATTCGTCAAGCTCGCATGGCGGCGCGACCACAAGGATCTGGACCGCCTCAACCATTGGATGTTCGCCGATACCACCGGCTCGCTGGTCGACATGCTTGGCGTGCGTGACGTGAAGGAAGGCGCCGCACTGCGCGCGACTTTCATCGTCGATCCGGACAATGTGATTCAGCACGTATCGGTCAACAACCTGAACGTCGGCCGCAGCCCGGAAGAGATCCTGCGCGTGCTCGACGGCCTGCAGACCGACGAGCTATGCCCCTGCAATCGCGCGGTTGGCACGGCGACGCTGAATCCGCCGGCGGCGGTGGCTCACTGAGGAAGCTCGATGGACTACATCAACGAAATCAAGGCGCTGGTTCCCGACTTCGCGAAGGATGTGCGAATCAACCTGGACGGCGTGCTCGGCCGCTCGTCGCTGCCGGTGAACGAGGCCGCCGCGGTCGCGCTGGCAGCGGCGTACGCCGCGCAGTCTTCGCGGCTGGTCGGGATCATTCGCAACTCCGACGCGCTGCCGGCCACGGAGAGAAACGCTGCGCTGACGGCAGCGGCGCTGATGGGAATGAACAACGTCTGGTATCCGTACGTAGAGATGACCGGCGATCCGGAACTCAAGGCGCAGCCGGCGCAGTTGCGAATGCAGGCGTATGCAACGCACGCGGGCGTCGACAAGCGGCTGTTCGAGCTGTATGCGCTGGCCGCTTCGATCGTCGGCAAGTGCCACTTTTGCGTGCAGTCGCATTACGCGCTGCTAAAGCAAAGTGGGATGAGCGTCGAGCAGCTGCGTGACGTCGGGCGAATTGCTGCCGTCATCGTGGCGGCCGCCAACGCAGTATCTGCGCAGGAAACGGTAACGGCGTGATCACCGCACCAGCAGCAGAGCGACATCGCTCGCTGCTGCCACGCGGGTCGTGACCGATCCCATGACCACAGCTTTGAGGGCGCTGTAGCCGTGAGAGCCCATCACTAGCAGATCGAGCTTCTTTTTCTTGGCATACGCTGCGAGCTCGTCGCCGGCGCTGCCGACCAGACGAACCTCGTCGGCGGCGACGCCGGCCTTTTTCAGCAGTTTGCGCACCGGCCCGACAGCCGCCTCAAAGGCTTTCGTCTGCAGCGCACGCGCTTCCTCTTCGGTAAACGACGGCAGTGCGATGCCGACCATGTCCGGCATCACGACGTTGACGAAGTTCTGCACGACGTGGATCACGGTCAGCTTCGGATTTGCCCCGAACAGCTCGCCGTGGCGTAGCACGTACTTGACCGCTTCTCGTCCGTACCTGCTGCCGTCCACCGCGATGCCGACCTTCAGCGAGTCGGCCGGTGGCGTTTCGTTGCCGCGCACGATTAATACTGGCGCGCTGGTCTGCGCCATTACCGAGTTGGTGACCGAGCCGAACAGCAGTCCGCGCAATGCCGAATGACCATGCGAGCCAAGCACGATCAAGTCCGCTTTGCTCTTGGCAGCGGCAATGCTGATCTGCTCGCCTGGATGGCCGACGGTGTAGAAGTCGATCACCGCAAACCCTGCCTTGTCGAGCCGCGCTTGCGCGGGCTTCAACGCCTTCTGCGCTTCATCGGCGTAATACTCTTGGACAGCGTCTTTGCCGACTGCACGCGCCGCATGGGGAGGGATGGGCAACTGCACGTTGAGAAGATGCACTTCCGGATCGATGCCGATCAGCGTCGATCGCGACGCCACGAATTCGACTGCCGCACGGCTGAACTTGCTGCCATCCACCGCCACCAGAATTCTCATCGCGCTTCCCCGTTCATGTAACGCGAGTCTAATAAGATTCCCGGGGGATACGAAGGGCGAATGACATGTCACCTAAAGAGAAGCAGGCCACACTGACGATCGCATTGCACGCAGCGTTCGCGGACGGGGCGCAGGACGATCGCGAGAGGCAGGAAGTGCGGCGTGCGGCAGATGCACTCGCCACCGAATTGAATGTGCCTGACCTGTATCAGCAGGTGCTGACCAATCGCATCGGTATTGAGTCTGCGGCGGCGCAATTGCGGTCCGGCGAAGCACGTACGCTTGCGTATGAAATTGCCGTAGGCGTGTGCGACGCCGATGGGCTGCGCAACGACGCCGAAACGCGGTTTCTGGCGCAGCTTGGAAATGTGCTCGGGCTCGGGCAGCCCGTTATTGCTGCCACGGCCGCGAGCGCGGATGCGTTGATCACGGCGCCGCTCTCGATGCTGGCGGGAGGGGCGCCGGCGCCACCTCCGACGGGACCCGTCGTCGCCGCCAGCGCGTCTATAGACGAATCCGAAATGGACGCGATCATCGTTAAGGCCGCCATCACGAATGGAGCGCTCGAACTGTTGCCGCAGTCGCTGGCATCACTGGCGATCATCCCGCTGCAGATGAAGCTCGTGTATCAAATCGGGCAGGCGCACGGCTACGCGCTGGATCGTGGACACATCAAGGACTTGCTGGCCACGCTCGGAATCGGAATGACCGGGCAGTATCTGGAGCAGATCGGTCGCAAGCTGGTGGGCTCGGTCGCGGGTGGATTGCTCGGCACCCTGGCGCGAGGTGCGACCGGCGCCGCGTTTTCCTTCGCAACGACGTACGCGATCGGCCACGTCGCAAAACGCTACTACGCCGGAGGGCGGACGATGAATACCGAGCTGCTGAAGCAGGCGTTCGGAGATATGCTGCAGCAGGGCAGGTCGCTGCAGGATCGCTACTTACCGCAGATCGAGCAGCAGGCACGTTCGATCGACGTCAGCCGCCTGCTGCAGCTCGTGCGCGGACAGTGATCCGCGGATAGTGTTCAAGGGGTCCGGCGCTGGCCCAGCTCGCGCCGAATAAAGTGGTGCAGATGAATCATGCCGTCTTCATGCGGCGAGTGATACGGCCCGCTGTCGTCCTCGCCGGCCAGCCATAGCGCACGCCGGCCGCGCTGCAGGCGCGTGCAGATCTGCGCATCCTCGGCTGCCGATTCCACATAAGCCGCCTGGTGCGCTTCGACAATCTGGCGCTCGAAGGCCTGCACTTCTTCCGGGTAGTAGAACTCGACGACATTTGTTGTCAGCTCCGGCGAGCGCGGAATCAGAGTGCTGACCACCAGCGAGTACGGATACCACTCGAGCATCACGTTCGGATAAAGGATCGACCATACCGTGCCGTACTTCGGCAGCTCGCCGCGCGAGTATTCGAGAATCGTGTCGCGGTAGCGCTGATAGTTCGGTGATATCTGTGACTTCAAACCGTCCTTGATCCCCAGGATCTGGTAGCTCCAGCGATTGCCGAATCCCCATTCGTAGTTGGCGGGATCAACCCACTTCTGCAATCCGGGGTGCATCGCTTCGACGTGATAGAGCTCGAGATAGATCTCGAGGAACGCCTTCCAGTTAAATGGGCACTCCTCGACCACGGCCTTCTCGAATACATAGTCGCCGTAGTTGTAGTCACAGGCGAGCGGAAAATCCTTCAGGTCCGCATTCGGGTCACGCGGGCCGGCGAACAGCAGCCCATTCCAGCCAACCAGCGGCGTCCTCGGCAGCGAACAATCAGGAGTGATGTCGAAATCGGGAGCGCCGAGAAGCTTGCCGTCCAGATCGTATGTCCAGCGGTGCAGCGGGCAAACGATATTGGCGTTCGTGCCCTTGCCGTCCAGCAGCATGCCCTGTCGATGGCGGCACGTATTCGATAAAAGATTGACGCCGCCGGGGCCATGCACGAGCACTTTGCCGTTCCCGTTCGACTGCAGCGTCATGTAGTCGCCGGTTTCCGGCACCATCGGCTCACTGCCGATGTAGTTGGGGCCGGGCGCGAAGAGATGCTGCTGCTCGCGTTCGAACCAGCCGGTGTCGAAGTACGAGGCGATCGGCAACGGCGCCGTACGCGCGAGCAGCGACGGATCGAGATTCGAGCGGCGCGACAGCGATTCAGGAGCGTTCATATCGCCCTCTCAGGCACATGCGTCCCGCGAATTGTCCTCGACGGCGACGAGGAGCGGCAGCTATGCACCCTCGAACGTATTGCACGCGGTAATTTGCCCGCTCTTCATGCCGGTCATAAACCAGCGCACGCGCTGCTCGGAGGTGCCGTGCGTGAAGCTCTCCGGGACGATCTGCCCCTGGGTGCGGCGCTGGATATTGTCGTCTCCCACCGCGGCTGCGGCGCCCATCGCTTCCTG
>JBGTEW010000182.1:0-4216 GCA_041747615.1 Burkholderiaceae bacterium
GAATCGTGCGCGCCAAGCGGACGCTGGCGGCGGCGCGCGTGCCGTTCGAGGTGCCGCGCGCGGACGAACTCGCGACACGCCTGTCGTCGGTACTCGAAGTCATCTATCTTGTGTTCAACGAGGGCTATTCGGCGACCGCGGGCGGTGACTGGATGCGACCTCAGCTAGCCGAAGAAGCGCTGCGCGTGGGCCGCGTCGTGGCTGAGCTGATGCCTGAGGAGCCGGAGGTGCATGGCTTGGTGGCATTAATGGAAATTCAGGCCTCGCGCATGGGTGCGCGGACCGGGCCCGACGGGGAACCGGTGTTGCTGCCCGATCAGAACCGCACGCACTGGGACCCATTGCTTATCCGTCGCGGCCTGGCCGCGCTTGATCGCGCCGAGGCGCTCAGCAGCACGCGCGACGGGCTGGGTCCCTACGCGTTGCAGGCAGCGATTGCGGCCTGCCACGCGCGGGCTCGTGTTGCAGAAGAAACTGATTGGGTCGGCATTGCGGCACTCTACGATGCGCTGGCAATGACTGCCCCATCGCTGGTGGTGGAATTGAACCGGGCGGTCGCCGTCTCGATGGCGTTCGGCCCCGCGGCGGGGCTTGCTCTGGTCGATGCACTCGTCCCGGAACCGCAGCTGAAGAGCTATCACCTGCTACCCAGCGTGCGCGGCGATCTGCTCGCCAAACTGAGCCGCTTCGATGAGGCGCGCTCGGAGTTCCAGCGGGCCGCCACGCTGACGCGCAATACCCGCGAACGCGCGCTACTGCTCAAGCGTGCAGCTGCTTGCGTCAAAGCGTGACCAGATAAGAGACCACCGCACCGGCTAGCGCTGCCATCACCGCCGCTCGCACTCGCATCCCGATACCGTCGTCAGCGGACGGTGCAGACAGGCCGAATTTGTCTCCGGTCAGCATCGACGTGATCAGGTTCTCGCGCCGGGCCAGCAGGTAGAACGCGATCGCGGCGACATGCAGCGCCACCAGCCCCAGTACCAGCCAGTGGTTGTAGTAGTGCACCGTTGAAAGGCGATCGCTGGTCGCGCCGGACACGAACTTAACCCAAGGCCCCTCGGTAAAGGTGCCGTCGTTGGTGAACACGCCGGTGGCGACCTGTACGGTCAGCGCCAACAGCAGCGCATATACCGACAGCGCACCGAGAGCGCTGTGCCCGGTGGTGACATCGACGGATCGATGCAAGCGCAGTTTCAGCCATGCTTGCGATGGAGACGGAGGAAAATTCGCGAAGCGCGCGTAGCGCGAGCCTGTGAATCCCCAAAGCAGCCGGAACAGCAGCAACGTTGCGATTCCATAGCCGGAGCGGAAGTGCCATTGCATCCACTCGCCGCCGAGCTTGCCGGTGGTGATCGAGAGGACGACCAACGCTGCGAGCAACCAGTGAAAAAGCCGAGTCGGCAGATCCCAGATGCGAACCCTCGCGCCCGGTTCGATCATTGTCCGCCTCGCGTCGGACGTTGCTAGGGAACGACCTGTGGTTCGTCGTCGCGCTTCGCCGGTTTTACCAGGTCTTCGCGCTTGACCCCGAGATACATCGCGATCGCGGCCGCGACAAACACCGAAGAGTAGATGCCGAAGAGAATGCCGATCGTCAGCGCCAGCGCAAAGAGGTGCAGCGCCGGCCCGCCAAAGAACAGCATCGACAGCGCCATTGCAAGCGTGCAACCGTGCGTGATGATCGTGCGCGAAATCGTCGCTGTGATCGCCGAATCGATCACCTCGACCACGGTGGCGCGGCGCATTTTCCTGAAATGCTCGCGCACCCGGTCGAAGATGATCACTGACTCGTTGACCGAGTAACCGAGCACCGCGAGCACCGCGGCCAGTACCGGCAGCGAAAACTCCCAGCCGAAGATCGAGAACATGCCGACGACCAGAATCACGTCGTGCAGATTGGCCACGATTGCCGCCACCGCGAACTTCCACTCGAAGCGCAAGGACAGGTAGATCATGATCCCGATCACCACCATCAGCAGCGCGAGCAGTCCATCCTCCGCCAACTCGGCGCCCACCTGAGGGCCGACGAATTCGACGCGGCGCATCTCGACGGTCGGGTTGCCCGCGCGCAGCGCTTCCATTACGCGCTCGGCCTGCTGGCCGGAGGTGACACCTTCCTGCACCGGCATGCGGATCAGCACATCGCGCGACGTGCCGAAGTTTTGCACCTGAAATTCGCCGCGCGTCTGCTGTTCGATCGCGCCGCGGATCTGTTCGAGCTGAGCGGGCTCCTGGTACGCAACTTCCATCACCGTGCCGCCGGTGAACTCAATCGATAAATTGAGCCCGCGGAACACCAGGAAACCGACCGCAATGACGAACGAGATCACCGAGATCGCGTTCAGGATCAGCGAATACCGCATGAACGGAATCGTGCGGTTAATCTTGAAAAATTCCATGCGGCTTCCTGATTACTTGGCGCCGGCGGGGCCGGGCTTCCACACTTGCCCAACCGAGATCGCGGGCAGCTTCCTGCGGGTGCCGTAGTAGAGATTGACGATTCCGCGCGAGACGTATACCGCTGAGAAGATCGACGTCAGAATTCCGAGCACGTGGACGACGGCGAAGCCGCGCACCGGCCCCGACCCGAATGTCAGCAGCGCGATACCGGCAATCAGCGTCGTGATGTTCGAGTCGATAATCGTCGCCCACGCCTTGTCGTAGCCGTCGTAGATCGCCTGCTGAGGAGTGCGGCCGCCGCGCAATTCTTCGCGTACGCGCTCGTTGATCAGCACGTTGGCGTCGATCGCCATGCCGAGCGTCAGCGCAATCGCCGCGATGCCGGGCAGCGTCAGGGTTGCCTGCAGCAGCGATAGCAGCGCGATCAGCAGCATCAGGTTGACGGTCAGCGCTGCAACCGAGATCAGGCCGAACACGCGGTAGTAGGCGATCATGAAGATCGAGATCGCCGCGAAGCCATACAGCGTTGACTTGAATCCGCGTTCGATGTTTTCCGCGCCGAGGCTCGGACCGATCGTGCGCTCCTCGATGATCTCCATCGGTGCTGCCAGCGAGCCCGAGCGGATCAGCAGCGCCAGGTCGGCCGTTTCCTGCACCGAGAAGTTGCCGGTGATCTGGAACTGATTGCCGAACTCGCCCTGAATCGTCGCGACCGAGATCGCTTCGCCTTTGCCGCGCTCGTATAGCACGATCGCCATCAACCGCCCGATGTTCTCGCGCGACGCGGCGCGCATCGAGCGGCCGCCCGCTTCGTCTAGTCGCACCGACACCGCGGGCCGGCCGTTCTGGTCGAGTGTGGCCGACGCTCCGTTCAGCTGGTTGCCGGTCGCGACGATTTCACGCTTCATCGGCACCTGCCGAATCGTGCCGCCCTCGAGCCGCTCAGGCACCGAGACGGCGCCCGAAGTGCCGGCCGCCATCGCTTCCTGATCGACCAAGCGGATTTCGAGTGTCGCGGTGCGGCCGAGCAGTTGCTTGGCGCGCGCCACATCCTGCACGCCGGGGAGCTGCACGACGATCCGGTCGGCACCCTGCTGTTGGATCACCGGTTCAGCGACACCAAGCTCATTGACACGGTTGTGCAGAGTCGAAATGTTCTGCCTGAGAGCGGAATTCTGAATTTCTCTCTGGGCGGCCGGCGACAACGTCGCGATCAGCGCGAGATCCTCGCCGCTGCCCGTCTCGCGCTGCGTAAGCTCGCCGACCTGCGTGCGCAGGAGATCCTGTGCGCGCGATCGCATCTCTGCGTCGCGGAAGCGGACTTCGATCGATGCCTCCGTCTTGTTAATACCGGTATGACGGATATTCCTTTCGCGCAGCAGCGTGCGTATGTCGGACGTCAGCGTATCCAGTCGCTTGTCGACCGCCGCGCGCATGTCCACCTGCAGCAGAAAATGCACGCCCCCGCGCAGATCGAGGCCCAGATACATCGGCAGTGCATTGAGGCTGACGAGCCAGCGCGGCGTGTTCGAGATCAGATTCAGCGCGACGATGTAGGCCGGGTCCTCGAGGTCGGGATTGAGCGCGCGCTGCACCACATCCCGGGCCTTGAGCTGAGTGTCGGTGTCAACGAAACGCACCCGCACGGTGGCGTTGGTGCCGATGGTGTCGTAGAAGACATCGCCGTGCGGTATCTTCGCGTCGTCCAGGATCGTTTCGATGCGCGACATCAATGCCGGATCGATCTTGACCGTCTGCCGCCCGGATGACACCTGCACTGCAGGCGACTCGCCGAAAAAGTTCGGCAGCGTGT
>JBGTEW010000183.1:0-6759 GCA_041747615.1 Burkholderiaceae bacterium
TAGATCCAGCCGCAGATCAGGCACATCCACGTTTTCATCACCACGCCGGTCGTCATCTTGTTAATAAAATAAAAGCCGGCGTGAAAACCTGACTCGACGGCTAAAATCAACAGGTTAGCGCGGCATCATAACGTGC
The DNA here is from genome assembly GCA_041747615.1 of Burkholderiaceae bacterium. GTDB lineage: Bacteria > Pseudomonadota > Gammaproteobacteria > Burkholderiales > Burkholderiaceae_F > JACCZX01. The sequence continues at coordinate 137 of JBGTEW010000183.1, forward strand.
CATCACAAGTAACCGCTAGCCCATTTTGCGTGACTGATAACGCCTGTCCACACCCGGAGCCGAGCCAGCTTGCAGGCGTCTACCTGCTGACGCCGAACTGCGAATTCGGCGCGTTCGATGAAGTGCTCAGTGTGGTCGAGCAGGCGCTGCACGCAGGCGTCCGCGTGGTTCAGTATCGCGACAAGGCTGCAGGCACGACGCAACGAATAGATCGTGCGGGACGCATCGTGGCACTGGCGCACGCCGCCGGCGCCTTGCTGATCGTCAACGACAGCGTCGAAGTGGCGCTGAGCATCGCCGCTGACGGCGTGCACCTTGGCCGCGACGATGGCGACGTGCTCGTGGCGCGAAACCGACTGCCGGGCCGGCTAGTCGGTGTTTCCTGCTACAACGACCTCGCCAATGCGCACCGGGCCATTGCGGCGGGCGCCGATGCGATCGCGTTCGGATCGATGTTCGCGTCGGTGACGAAACCTGCGGCCGTGCATGCGCCGCTCGCGCTGTTGACCGAAGCACGCTCGGCGTGGCCTCGGCAGCGAGTGATCGCCATCGGCGGCATCAATCGAGACAATATTGCAACGGTCGCAGAGGCCGGTGCGCACGCTGCGGCGGTACTCGATGCGGTCTTTTCCGCTGAGCGGCCGGCACAGGCGGCACGCGAACTTGTAGAGCAATTCGATAAGGGAAGACGCAGGAATGAAGAGCAACGAACAACTGTTTGAGCGTGCTAAGCGCTCGATCCCCGGCGGCGTGAATTCTCCGGTGCGAGCGTTTAAGTCGGTCGGCGGTACGCCGCGCTTCGTTGAACGCGCTGCAGGGCCGTACTTCTGGGATGCACAAGGCACGCGCTACATCGATTACATCGGCTCGTGGGGACCGATGATTCTCGGGCATTCGAATGCCACCGTCACGCAGGCGGTGCAGACCGCACTGGCACGCGGCGTCTCGTTCGGCGCGCCGACTGAGGCCGAAGTTGAGATGGCCGAAATGCTCATTCAGCGCGTGCCGTCGATGCAGCAGGTGCGGCTGGTGTCGTCCGGCACCGAAGCGGCGATGAGCGCGATTCGCCTGGCCCGAGGGGCGACGACCCGCCGCAAGATCATCAAATTTGAGGGTTGCTATCACGGGCACGCCGACAGTCTGCTGGTCAAGGCCGGCTCGGGGCTCCTGACTTTTGGTCATCCGAGCAGCGCCGGCGTGCCCGCCGAGATCACGCAGCACACGCTGGTGCTCGATTCCAACGACGCCCAGCAGTTGGAAGATGCGTTCAGGGAGCACGGCGACGATATCGCCTGCGTGATCGTCGAGCCGATCGCCGGCAATATGAATCTGGTGCGCGCCACCCCTGAGTTCCTGCGCACGATGCGCGAGCAGTGCACCGCCCGTGGCGCACTGCTGATCTTTGACGAGGTGATGTCAGGTTTTCGTGTCGGGCCCGGGGGCGCGCAGGCGCTGTACGCCATCGACCCGGACATCACCGTGCTCGGCAAGGTCATCGGTGGCGGCTTGCCGCTGGCAGCCTTCGGCGGTAAACGTGAGGTCATGCAGCACCTTGCACCGATGGGTGGCGTCTATCAGGCGGGAACCCTGTCCGGCAATCCGGTCGCGGTCGCTTGCGGCCTGGCGACACTGGCCGAAATCGCGCGCCCGGGGTTTTACGACGAGCTCGGCCGCCTGACGCAATTGCTGATCGACGGGCTGGTTCGAGCAGCGAAACAATCGGCTCCCAGCTTAGCGTTTTCCGGCGATAGCCTCGGTGGTATGTTCGGCATCTACTTCGCGGCCGATGTGCCCGGCAGTTACGCCGGTGTCATCGGGTGCGATATCGAACGATTCAAGCGCTTTTTTCATGCGATGCTGGCGCGCGGCGTCTACCTGGCGCCGTCGGCCTACGAAGCCGGCTTCGTGTCGATCACTCACAATGATGAGGTGATCGGCGAGACAATCACGGCCGCGGGGGCGGCGTTTGCAGAAATCCGCTGAACGGTTGATGCCGTCTTGCGGAACTTGACGGTAACTTACTAGACGAAAGACCAGATGCCGTTTCTATCCCCTCTCCTCTTTGCCGCAGTCGCGTTGCTTTGCGCGGCGATGCCTGCTGCCGGCCAGTCGCTGCCGCGCTTTGGTGCTGTCGAAAAGCACGTCGATGCGGAGCTGATTGCAGCCACCGACGCGATCGTTCCAGGCCAGCCGCTGACGGTCGCGCTGCGCTTGAAGCACGAAGACGAATGGCATACCTACTGGCAGGTGCCCGGCGACTCAGGGCTGCCCACGCAGATCAAATGGCAGCTGCCCGCCGGTTTTAGCGCCGGCCCGATCGAGTGGCCGCACCCGAAACGCCTGCCGGTCGGGCCTTTGATGAACTTCGGCTATGAAGGCGAAACGCTGCTGCTCACCACCCTGCAGGTGCCTGCCAATCTGGCGGTAGACACACCGGTCGTGCTGAATGCGCACGCCTCATGGCTCGAGTGCAAGGACGTTTGCATACCGGGTGAATCGGCAGTCAAGTTGACGTTGCCGGTGAAGTCGCAGGCAGCGCCATCCTCGTCGGCTGCGCTTTTCAAAGCAGCGCAAGCGCGCGTGCCGCAGTCGGCGCCACTCGCCGCAACGGCCATCATCGATGCCGGCCGCATTCGGCTTGCGATTTCGCCACTGACCGGGAAGACATTTGAGAAGGTCGAATTCTTCCCGCTTGAGGAAGGCCGCATCGAAGCGGCCGCACCGCAGCTGCTGAAAGTCGAAGGCAGCGGCGCTGCGATCTATTTGACGGCCGCGAAACCGGTGGCGGCAGATTTCAAGACACTCCGGGGTGTGGTCGTTGCCAACGGCGGACCGGGCGCTGCCAACGGCTGGGCCAATGTCGTACAAGCGCCGCTCGCAGCCGGTGTCGTCAGCGTGGCCGGCGTCTCAGGCAGCACTGATGGTGCTTCGATGTCGCTGGTAGCCGCGCTGGGCGCCGCGTTTCTCGGCGGGCTGATCTTGAACCTGATGCCATGCGTGTTTCCGGTGTTGTCGTTGAAGCTGATCGGACTCGCTCAGCACCGCACTCATTCGGGGCCGATGGCAGCCCATGGCATCGCATTCGCCGCCGGGGTGGTGCTTTCGTTCGTATTGCTCGCTGCGCTGCTGATCGTGCTGCAGCAGGCGGGCAGCGCATTGGGGTGGGGCTTCCAGCTGCAGACGCCGTGGGTCGTTGCCGCGCTGACGGTGCTGTTCTTCGCCATCGGCTTGAACCTGCTCGGTGTTTACGAATTCACAATGGGCAGCGGCGTCGCGAATTCGAAGGCAGCTGACGCTTTGGTTGACAAATCGGACTGGCGCGGCAGCTTCGGCACCGGAGTGCTGGCGGTCATCGTCGCCTCACCGTGCACGGCTCCATTCATGGGTGCGGCGCTCGGTTATGCGATCACGCAGCCGCCCGCGATCGGTTTGTCGGTGTTCGCGGCGCTGGGAGTCGGGATGGCAACACCGTATGTGTTGCTCACGTTGTTCCCGGTCCTGCTGGCAAAGCTGCCCCGGCCGGGCCGGTGGATGGAACTCTTCAAGCAGTTCATGGCGTTTCCGATGTTTGCCACCTGCGTCTGGTTGCTATGGGTGTTGGCGCAGCAGGTCGACGCCGGCGGTATCGCACTTGCGCTCGGCGTGCTGGTGGCGGTGGGATTCGCACTGTGGGCGCTCGGATTGTCGCAGCGCGGTTCCCGGATCTTCCGCTGGGTGGCGGCGGGCGGCGGGTTGTTGGCCGCACTGACCTTTACGCCGATTGCGACCAGCGAAGCGCTGGCGCCAGGCACACGTTCGACGGCCGACGCCGGCTGGATCGACTACTCGCCCGAAAGGCTCGCGCAACTGCGTGGCGAAGGCAAGCCGGTGTTCGTCGACTTTACCGCCGCCTGGTGCGTCACGTGCCAGGTCAACAAGCGCGTCGCGCTGCGCGCCGACGCCGTGAAAACGAGATTCGCAGCTGACGACGTAGTGCTGATGCGAGCCGACTGGACCAATCGTGACGAGCGCATTACCAAAGCGCTGGCGGAGTTCGGACGCAACGGCGTTCCACTGTACGTCCTTTATGATCGTGCCGGCGAGCCTGCAGTGTTGCCCGAGCTGCTGACGGAAGGCATAGTGCTTGCCGCACTCGACAAACTGAAACTGAAAGCCGCATCCAGATGAAATTTGTTTCGCTGTTAGCTGCCGGATTGCTTGCGTCGTCGATGACGCACGCTGCGCCGACGCCGGGTCAGCCCGCGCCAAACTTCCGCGCTACCGACGTTGCCGGAAAGGCGGTGTCGCTGGCCGACTTCAAGGGCAAGTACGTGGTGCTCGAATGGAACAATCCGGGCTGCCCGTTCGTTCAGAAGCACTATGACAGCGGCAACATGCAGTCGCTGCAAAAGCGATTCGGCGCCGACAATGTCGCCTGGCTCTCAATCAATTCAACCACAGAATCGAGCTCCGATTACATGCCGCCCGCCAAGCTCGCGGCGTGGTTCCAGCAGCACAACTCGGCGCCGACCGCGGTTCTGATGGATCCCAAGGGCGACGTGGGCCGTGCATTCGGCGCCAAGGTCACGCCGCACATGTACGTGATCGACCCGAAGGGAACGCTGGTCTACGCCGGTGCGATCGACGACAAACGCAGTGCCAACGTCGCCGATGTCAAGACAGCGACCAACTATGTGGTCGCTGCCCTGACTGCAGTCAAGTCGGGCAAGCCGGTCGCGACCGCCAGCAATACCGCGTACGGCTGCACGATCAAGTACAACTAAGTTTCACCCCTGCTCGTATACCCAGTGCAGTAGCGCGTCGAGCGCCGGCTGCCCGGCGCCCGCATTGGGGTGGTTGATGAACGCGACCACCGCGTAACGCCGGCCGCTCGCAGCGAGTACGTACCCCGCGATCGCGCGTGTATCAGCCAATAGTCCCGTTTTGATGTGGGCAGAGCCCGCCGCGCCGGTTCGGCGTCGCATCGTCCCATCGATACCGAGAATCGGTAGCGAAGAGACGAACTCGGGCATCCACGGCGAGACGAACGCTCCCTGCAACAGTCGCGTCAGGCCCGCCGCAGTCAACCGCTCCACCCTGGACAATCCTGCACCATTTTCGAGGATGAACTCGCGCCGATCCAGACCTTTGGCCACCAGCCAGTCGCCGACGGCGCGCTGAGCACGCAGCGTGTTTGCAGGCCGCCTCGCGCTTTCCTTCCCGAGCGTCAGAAACAGCTGCCGCGCCATCACGTTGTTGCTGTACTTGTTAATCGGTCGAATCAACTCGGCAAGCGGCTTCGACTCATGGTGTGCGATTCGCCTCGCATCCGAAGGGACAGTGCCTTCGCGCACCCTTCCGCGCCATGCGCCTCCACTCTGCTCCCACAGCGCGCGGAAGAGGAGCTCGGCGTATTGGGCGGTCTCGAACGCGCTGACGTGCCAGACACGATCGCCGCACGAGAGTGGATATGCGCCGCGAAACTGTGGGCGCAACGGATCGCTGAAGTCTGCTGCCAACCGGTCACGCCAGTTGTTGCACGGACCGGATGCAGTGCGCACGCTCGCGGGCACCACCATGCCGGCAAGAGCGGGCAGCGCATACACACTCGCCTGTTTGCCTTCCTGATCGAGGCTGAAATGGAAGCTGACGGCCTTGTAGTTCAGCAGCAGCGCATCGGGCCCCGCGTTGTACGGCCGTAGGGCTTCACCGTCGAAAGCACCTGGATCGTGCGGCGCCGGCTCGAACGCGCTGCGGTCGAGCATCAGGTTGCCGCGTATCTCGCGCACGCCAGCCCCGCGTAGTCGCTGCACCAGCAGCCACAGGTCCTCGATCACCAGCTGCGGATCGCCACTGCCGCGCAGCCACAGATCGCCCTCAAGCACGCCATTTTGCAGCGGTGCGACTGTCAGGAACTCGGTGCGCCATTGGTATTGCGGGCCGAGCATCTCGAGCGCTGCCAGCGTCGTCACGAGCTTCATCGTCGACGCCGGATTCATCAGCTGGTGCTCGTTCACCGTCAGCGACAACCCGGCGCCCGACAACGGGATCACCGTCATTCCCACTGAAGACGGCGGCAGGTTCGCCGCAGACAGCGCGGCAGCCAACGGCTCCGGCATCACCAATTTCGCCTGCCCGAATGCCAATGGAGCAAGCAACATCCAGGCGGCAATCGACGCAGCAGCTTTCAGCACGGTGAACCGTTCATGCAAGGGTCGGCGATTGCGAAGCTTAGCGGGACGTGCGATGGCGCAACGAAAAACGGCGCCGCGGCGCCGTTTGATTTGCCATGCAGGCGACTAGTTGGACAGCTGCAGCAGTCCCAGGCCGACTCTTCGATACGAACCGATGCCGCGCAGCAGCGGCCGCTTCATCAATTCGGCGTCGGTTACCTGCAGCACGCCTTCAATCGACGCGTAAGGCAGCTTGATCGTGCGGTCGCCGTAAGGAAACTGCATTTCCTTGATCGCAACATTGAAAAAATCGGGTTTGAAACCGAATTTCGGGCCCGTAGCCTTGATCCAGGTTTCGACTTCCTGAGGCGTGCGGAACGGCTCCACTTCCTTTTCGCCCGCGACGAGCTTTTCCCGGCCCACGCATGCTTCGAGCTGGAACCGGTAGGGCAATCCTTCGCACAACTGCAG
>JBGTEW010000184.1:0-3047 GCA_041747615.1 Burkholderiaceae bacterium
CCGACGATCAGCGCGTTGCCATAGTCACCCTTGTGCGCATTGCGACGGCGAGAGGCGATGACCTGCGGAAAGTCAGAAGGGTCTGTCAGGGTGGTGCGGGCAGGCGGTGTTTCGATACCAAGCGTGTCGAGCATGACAGCATCGGCAGCGCCAATACCGTCGCCGGTATGCAGCCCAGGCTTGTCGCCGATGAAGGTCATCGTCGACGTTGCCTGGACACCCTCGACCCCGCCGATCCAGCTTCCGCGATCGGCATCGAGCCCGCTCGGCACATCCACCGCCAACACATGCGCACGCTGCGCGTTGATCCAACGTGTGGCAGCAAGCAGCTTTCCCTGCAGCGGTCGCGTCTGTCCGATTCCAAGCAGCGCGTCTACGATAACATCGAAGTCCTGCCCCGACGGCAGGTCCGTCGGTGTTGAGCCCCCGGCGGCCTGCCACTTCGTACACGCATCGCGCGCATCCGCCGCCGTAGGTGCGGCCAGCTGAATGCACGTCACCGCATGTCCTGCAGCTTTCAGTTCAGCTGCGGTGACGTAGCCGTCGCCACCGTTGTTGCCCGGGCCGGCGACGACGCATACCAAAAGCGGCTTGCCGAGGTGTCTTGCGCTGATGCAGGCTGCCGCCGCCCGACCTGCACGCGCCATCAACGCTCCGGCCGGCAGACCGCGCTGCGCTTGCTGTTCGAGCTTGCGCAGTTCGGCCACCGTGTACAGCGGCGTTGCCATGGCTAGCGCGGAAAGCGGTCCATCGTCAGACCCTCGAGATCGATCGCGGGCGCCCGGGCTGCAATGACATCGGTCAGCACCCGCGCCGAGCCGCAGGCCATGACCCAGCCCGACGAGCCATGCCCGGTATTGACGTAAAGGTCGGCGATGTTCGTCTTCCCCAACACTGGTGGGCCATCGGGCAGCATCGGGCGCGCACCGATCCAGAAGCGCGACTTCGCATACGACGCGGCGTAGGGAAACCAGTCCTGCGCAACCTTGACGAGTGTGCGCAGCGCGCTGTCGCGCAACTGCATGCCGCGCGTGCCCAGCTCCGCCGTGCCGGCAATGCGCAGCCGCTTGCCCATGCGCGTGATCGCGACCTTGTAAGTTTCATCCATCACGCTGATATACGGCGCATGCTCGAAGGCGGAGATGGCGGCAGTCGCCGAGTACCCCTTGACCGGCTGCATTGGAACGCGAATGCCCAGCGGCCGCAACAAGGCCAGGCTATCGATGCCCCCTGCGACGACAAATTTGTCGGCGTCAATCTCGCCATCGCTGGTTCGCAGTCGGCTGACCCGCTGCTGGTCGATGGCGAGTGCCTCCACCGTGACTCCAAATCGGAACTCGACTCCATCGCGAATCGCAATGTCCTTTAGCTGCTGCGCAAAGAAGGCGCAATTGCCGGTTTCATCAGCGGGTAGATGAAGTACTGCCGCGAGCGGCGTCGGCGCATGCAGTGCCGGCTCGAGCACGCGCGCCTCTTCGGCAGTAAGAAGCCGGTGCGCAACGCCGAGCTCGGTCAGCATCCTTCGAGTGACGGCCGATCCCTCGACCTCTTTGTGCGTGCGAAACAGCTGAAGGTACCCGGCGGTCTGCTCGTAGTCGATCTGATGTAACTCACGCAGCGCGCGCAGCTCGCTTTGGCTGTAGAACGCCAGGCGCTGCATGCGGGCCTTGTTGCGCGTGAAGCGCTCGAGCCGGCAGGCGCCGAGCCAGCGCACGATCCAGCGCCATAGGGCAGGGTCGAACGATGGGCGAAACACGATAGGGGCTTCCGCCTTGAACATATAGGCCAGGACCCTGGACGGCATGCCCGGCTGCGACCAGGGCGCGACGTACGACGGCGCCAGCACGCCGGCATTCGCAAAGCTGGCTTCCTGTGCAACGCCGGAGCGGCGTTCGACGACGGTCACCTCGTGCCCGTCGCGGCGCAGGTAGTAAGCGGTGCAGACGCCGATAATGCCGGCGCCGATGACGACCACGTGCATGGAGAAGCTATCTCACAGTTTCATCTGCGAGGGCAGGTACGTCACTAGCGGCGGGAAGAACCAGATCGCCAGCACCGCCACCCACATCATCACGAAATAGGGAAACGCAGCGACCGCGATCATGTTGATCTGCCGCTTGGTCATGCCCTGCAAGACGAAAAGATTGAAGCCCACCGGTGGTGTGATCTGCGCCATCTCGACCACCACCACGATGAAGACGCCGAACCACAGCAGATCGATTCCCGCAGTCTGCAGCGTTGGCAGCAACACGGCCATCGTCAGCACCACCATCGAGATGCCATCGAGAAAACAGCCCAGCACAATGAAGAACACCATCAGCAGCATGATCAACCCGAAGGGCGGCAGGTTCAGTGCGCCAATTGCTTCGGCCAGCTGGCGCGGCAGACCGATGAAACCCATCGACAGTGCAAGAAACGCAGAGCCCGCCAGGATCAGCGCGATCATGCAATACAGCCGCGTTGCCGCCATCAACGATGCGGTGAACGATTGCCAAGTCAGCGCGCGCTGGAAAGCAGACACCACCAGCGCACCCACCACTCCGAGTGCGGCTGCTTCAGTGGCGGTGGCGACGCCGAGGTAGATTGAGCCGAGCACGACGACGATCAATCCCATCACCGGAATCAGATGCCTCGATTCGGCAAGCTTCTGCGCAAAGCTAAGTCTGATATCGGCCGGCGGAACGCTGTCAGGGTTGCGCAGCGCCCAGAACATCGTATAGCCCATGAACAAGGCGGCTAGCATCAGGCCCGGGATCACTCCAGCGATAAAAAGCTTGCCGATCGACACATCGGCCGCAACGCCGTAAACGATCATGATGATTGACGGCGGAATCAGCAATCCCAGCGTGCCGGCGCCCGCCAGCGAGCCGATCGAGATCTGCTCCGGATAGTTGCGCTTCGCCAGCTCCGGCAACGTGATCTTGCCAATCGTCGCGCAGGTGGCGGCAGACGATCCCGACACCGCCGCGAAAATCGTGCAGCCGATGATGTTCGTATGCAGCAGCCGACCGGGCAGCCATTGCAGCCAGGGCGCGAGACCGCGGAAC
>JBGTEW010000185.1:0-3710 GCA_041747615.1 Burkholderiaceae bacterium
CGCGCACCAGCCGCACCGCGTGCTCCGCGGAAGTGCACTTGCGCTGCAGCTCGTTGAAGGCGTCCACCTGCTCGCGTGTTCCGGCAGGGAAGAACTGCGAGGTGAACATCTGGCGAAACGCGGGGTTGTCTTCGGTCCAGCCTTCTGCGACGAGCGCGCACATCGCGTCGACCTGTTTCTGCGCTGACGGCTGGCGCACGAGCGTGCCGCGCACGAAAGCATCGAGCAGCACCAGCTGCGCCACACGCTGGGGATGACGCCCGGCGTAGGCCAGCGAGACCGCCCCGCCCTGCGACGAGCCCATGAGCGAAAAGCGTTCGAGGCCGGCAGCATCGACGACGCACTCCATGTCGGACACCAGCGCATCGAGCGTGAGCTCGCCTGCGACCTCGCGGTCGGACAGGCCGCAGCCTCGGGGGTCGTAGCGCACGAGATGGCGATGCCGGGACAGGGTCTCGATGTACGGGCCCCACACGGGGGTCTGCCAGTCCCACTCGACGTGCGTCATCCACGAACCAGCGCGAACGAGGGGCGGCCCCTCGCCACTTTGTGCATAGGCGATCTTGACGCCGTCGCGGGCGGTGGCAAAACCTATCTGCTGTCGAAAACTGCTCTTGCTAGGGGGCACAAGCAGATACTAGAGCAGTGCTGAATGCTTGGCGACGAATCACGCAACGCATCGGAGGCGTCTCAAAGCACCACACCTGCTAGCGAACGCGACTGGGTAAGTGGCTGATATCTGGCTCCTCGACTGCAGTGGGGAAGTTATCGACTGCCTCCCACTCCCTCAGGGTTTGGTCGCCCGAAAATTGATTCCGACAGTGCCAAACGCACTGGCACTTGACGCCTGCGGGGCACCCTCAAAGACCTCAGCCTTCCACGTGATTTCAAAGTCTGTAAAGCCAGCAGCGACGACCGTCGACTGAAGCTCTGCTTCGAGCAGAGCGCCGGCAATTCAGCCCGTCCAGAGATCAATTTTTCTCTTCGCTCCCTCAGGAACCGCCTTCGTGACAAGGATGTCCGCGATCTGAAGCCGCCCACCCGGCCGCAACACGCGGAACATCTCGCCCAGCGTCTTCTGCTTGTCGGGAGTCAAGTTGAGCACGCCGTTCGAGATCACAACGTCGGCCCATCCGTCAGGCACCGGGAGCTCCTCCATGTACGCCTCACGGAACTCGACATTGTCCGTGCCTGACTCGGCCGCTGCCGAGCGAGCCTTCTCCAGCATCGCGGGTGTCATGTCGATGCCAACGACTTTTCCATTTGGGCCGACCATGCGAGCGGCGACGAGCGAGTCAATGCCCCCTCCTGATCCAACATCGACCACGTTTTCACCAGCGGCCAGTTCTCCCATCGCAAACGGATTGCCGGTACCGGCGAATGATTCAATGGCGCGTTCCGATACACCCGTGAGCCACTCGTCTTTGTAGCCGACGATTTTGGTCAGGCGGCGACCCGTGTGAAAGTGGAATCCTTTGCCGGGATGCTCGGCCACTTCCTTATATTCGTTCTGGATCGCTTTACGAAGGGTCTCCGAATCAACATCGATCGGCTGGGCCGCGCGCGAAGTCACTGCGGTCATCGAACTCTCCCTTTAGTTGTCCTCTGTGCCAGGCAGTGTGGCCCTTTCTCACTGGTTGTCCAGCAAATGTCTACCAGCACAAGTTAGTTCAGTCGCTCCATCGGCAGCCGGCCAGGCGCCACTCGGGCAGGCCGTCTTTCAATCGATGTGCTTTCAAACCCTTAGGCTATTACTGACTTGAAATGTTTGCTGTCTAAGCGACAGCTCGAAATGTCTGCTCGTGGCCCGATTGCGGTACACGCCTGCGTTAGGCGACCGGGCGGTACCCGCGAACCGCGCGGACCGCCACGATCGCAGCGCGATGCCGGATTTCGTCTTCAACCGGGCGGGTCAGAGATCGTGTCGATTTCTCGACACCCCGTTCGACGAATGTTCAATGGCCTGCTGAATTTCGGGCCGTCACACTTAAGAACCAAAGCTCAGACGGGAGTCGCAAATGGAAAACGTCATCGACCTGCTGGAGCCGCTGCGTCGATTCGGCGTCAAGCTCGGGCCCTATGTCCTTCTGGAGTTGCTGTTGCCGGGGGGCACATTGTTTGCGCTGCTCCTGTTTCTGCATCGGCGCTCGAAGGCAAACGGCGGAAATCTTGCAGCCTGCCGGCGTCACCCCCTGTGCTGGTCAGCACGGTTTACGTCGCCCCTTCGCCATGCAACTCTCTCGCACGTTCGTCGCGGATGATTCCCAGCCTTGGCGTAAGCGACGAAGGACTCCTGCCTGAGAGGCGCATCGATGATCAGCAGCGCCTGCCGTGCGAATGAGTAGAGTTCTTGGCGGTCTCTGTATTCCGGTGATATTGAATTCTCTCGCTCAAGCGGCCGTCCGCTCGTGGCCGTCTTGCGACTATGACGTGATGCTCGATGACCGATTGCCAAGCTGCTTTTCGTACATCGCCATTGCGCTTGGAATCTCCAGCCGCTACAACCTAGGCACGCCGTAAATAGCTCTCGAAGACGGCCACATGCACCAGCGCCGGCTCGGACGAATCTGGCCAGAGGTCTTGACTGTGAAATCGCACATCGTAGGTCGACTCGTCCTGCGCCTCGATCTGATGCGCGTGCGCATCCGGGAATGGGTATGCCGGTGACACTCCGACGACGACGCCGTGCTTGCCTCTGATGTAGCCAGGCATCCGCACGTGGCCGGGAACATAGTCCTTCCGCACTCGCACCTGATCACCCGGTTCGAAGGGCTCACGGGTGGCGACGTTGGTGCGCCCATCTGCACTTGGCCCGGCGAGCGGAAAGGCGCCATGCGCGCGCTCTTCAAGTTCCTCGCGCGTCACAAGGCCCTTTTCGACGCACAAGGTTGCCATCCCGGTCAGCGATCGCTCGTAGTAGCTCGCAGAAAGATAGTGGCGCGGCTCCATGCGCTCAATCGCGTAGCGGTATTCGTCCATATTGAAGATCCCGCACCGCACCGCAAAGGCGTACAGCGAATTGGCCCGCACCTCCCACGCAGCGTGGAAGGCTCGAGCATTCAGTGTGTAGCGCACCGCGCCGAAACCTTGTTTCCCGCCCAGGTCATGCATCCCATCCATGGCAGCCCCCCACTACAGACGAGCGACGCCGATCAACGAATCGCGCGTGACAAGCGACGCAAGCTTTTCTTCCGACCATCCAACGCTTTCAGGCGGCTGCATCGGCAGCACCATGTAGCGGGTATCCGCTGTCGTGTCCCACACGCGGACCTCGATCCCCGGCGGCAAGTCGAGCCCCATCTCCTTCAGCACCGTTCTGGACTCGCGCACGATGCGCGATCGGTACTCGAAATCCTTGTACCAGTCGGGTGGCAACCCGATGATCGTGAACGCGGTGCACGAGCACAGCGAACAACAGATCACATTGTGTACCGTTGCTGTGTTTTCCAGTACGACCAGGTGTCTGTGATGCGTTGGCATCGGGAGCCCGAGCTCCGACACGGCGGCCCGACCATCCGCCAGTAGGCGCGCTCGAAAGGTTGGATCGCTCCATGCCCGGGCGACGACACGCCCGCCGTTCTTCGGCACCCATTCTTCCTGTGCGAGATGGTCGAGATCCTGGACCCCGGCGCTCGCATTCAGGCCGTGCTCGTCGAGCACGGCTTGGATGACCTTGACGCGGTCTAGGATCGACGCGGTGCGCTGGAAGC
>JBGTEW010000186.1:0-5081 GCA_041747615.1 Burkholderiaceae bacterium
GTCGGCCTGATCTACTACTACTTCCCCGGCACCAACAAGTTTCAACCCGGGGTTGATGCCGACAACCTCGAGGCGTACATCGGGGCATCCTATGGTCCCGCCTCGCTGAAGTACTACTACTCGTTCACCGATTTTTTTGGACTGAACAGCGCTGCGCTCGGACAGCCTCCAGGCATCGACACCGAAGGTTCGCAGTATCTCGATCTGACCGTGACCGTGCCGATTGATGGTGGCTGGTCGTTCATCGCGCATGCCGGCTGGCAGAAGATCGAAAAAGGCAAGCAGCTGGGATTGATCGAGAACAACTATTACGACTACAAGCTCGGCGTCACCTACGACATCGCCGGCTCGGGTTGGATCGCCGGCGCGGCGGTGGTGGGCACCAGCGAAAAGAATTTGCTCACGGTAGGCGATCTGTCTGAAGGCGGCGGCAAGACACGCGCCGTCGTGTCGCTGACCAAAACTTTCTAGGGTCCAACAATGAAACTGGTAACCGCCATTATCAAGCCGTTCAAGCTTGACGAGGTGCGTGAAGCGTTGTCCGCCGTCGGCGTGCAAGGCATCACGGTTACCGAGGTCAAGGGCTTCGGACGGCAAAAGGGGCACACCGAGTTGTATCGCGGTGCGGAATACGTGGTCGACTTTCTGCCGAAGGTGAAGATCGAGGCTGCGGTTGCCGACGACATTGTCGAGCGCGCGATCGAGGCGATCGAAGGCTCTGCGCGCACCGGCAAGATCGGTGACGGCAAGGTGTTCGTGTTCGACCTCGAGCATGTCGTTCGTATCCGAACCGGCGAGACCGGCAAGGATGCGCTCTAACCCACGATGAGGATGACAATGAAGAAACTGATGGTCATGCTCCTCGCTGCAGGAGCGTTTACGTTCGGTACGGCGTTTGCGCAAGCGGACGCGGCTAAGGCCGAGACCCCGAAAGTCGAGGCGCCGGCCGCGCCTGCGGTGTCGCCCGCTACTCCGGCGGCGACAGACGCTCCCGCGCCCACGTCTGCGGTCGCAAAACCTCCCAACATCAACAAGGGCGACACCGCGTTCATGTATGTGGCGACGATGATGGTCATCCTGATGACCATCCCGGGCCTTGCGTTGTTCTACGGCGGCCTGGTGCGCTCGAAGAACATGCTATCGGTGCTGATGCAGGTGTTCGTTACGTTCGCGATGATCGCGGTGCTGTGGATGATCTATGGCTACTCGCTCGCGTTCACCGGCGGCGGGCCGTTCATCGGCGGGCTCTCGAAGATGTTCCTGTCGGGCATCACGCCCGAGTCGGCGGCGGCGACGTTCAGCAAGGACACTTACATCCCGGAGCTGATGTTCGTCGCGTTCCAGTGCACCTTCGCAGCGATCACCTGCGCGCTGATCGTCGGCGCCTATGCCGAGCGCATGAAGTTCTCGGCGGTGCTGCTGTTCATGGCGCTGTGGTTCACGTTCAGCTACCTGCCGATGGCGCACATGGTCTGGTACTGGGACGGACCGGACGCGATCACCGATGCGGCCACGCAAGCCTCGGTCGGCGCATCTGCCGGCTGGCTGTGGGCCAAGGGCGCGCTCGACTTCGCAGGTGGCACCGTCGTGCATATCAATGCGGGGATCGCCGGTCTGGTCGCTGCCTACGTGCTCGGCAAGCGGATCGGCTATGGGCGCGAGTCGATGGCGCCACATAACCTGACGTTGACGATGGTCGGTGCGGCCATGCTGTGGGTCGGCTGGTTCGGATTCAACGCCGGCTCCAACCTCGAAGCCAACGGTGTGGCGGCGATGGCGTTTGTCAACACGCTGTTCGCCACCGCGGCGGCGGTGCTGACCTGGATATTCGCCGAGTGGATGATCAAGGGCAAGCCGTCGATGCTCGGCGCGGCGTCGGGCGCGGTCGCAGGCCTGGTGGCGATCACGCCGGCGTGCGGCTTCGT
This sequence comes from Burkholderiaceae bacterium, assembly GCA_041747615.1. Classification (GTDB taxonomy): domain Bacteria; phylum Pseudomonadota; class Gammaproteobacteria; order Burkholderiales; family Burkholderiaceae_F; genus JACCZX01. Next base: position 1,926 of record JBGTEW010000186.1, read on the forward strand.
CGGTGTCATCGGCGGGCTGGTGATCGGTGCAGTAGCGGGCGGCGTCTGCTTCTGGGGCGTCACGAGCCTGAAGCACATGCTCGGTGCCGACGATGCGCTCGATGTATTCGGCGTGCACGGTATCGGGGGCATCACCGGCGCGCTGCTGACGGGAGTGTTCGCAGCCCCATCGCTCGGCGGGCTCGGCATCTGCAACTATGTCACCAACGTGTGCGGCGATGCGGCCGATTTTCCCGGCATCGGTGCGCAAGTTTGGATTCAGTTTCAGGCGGTGCTGACGGCAGTGATCCTGTCAGCGGTGGTGTCGTTTGTCGCGCTTTACATCGTCAAGATGGTCGTCGGCGTCAGAGTCAACGAGGAAGAAGAGCGCGAAGGACTGGATACGACGTATCACGGCGAATCGGCCTACAAGATGTAGCGACCAGCTTGTGTCTCCTAGTGCGCCCGGCCGCAGCATGCGGCCACGTACCGAAAGGTCAGGCGGACTTTCAGGCACCTCATGCGAGGTGCCTTTTTTTCGCCTGATGCAGCACTCGGTCAAAGCAGCTCGTTGAACAAGTAATAGACATTGTCGATCAGCTTGTGGCGCCAGCCGCGCTTGCGCCATGCCTCCAGCTCGATCTCGTGACACTGCGGCGCGTACTTCTCGAAAATCTCGTCCAGCCGCGTTGCGGTCGCGGCGTCGTTGAGGCTCAGCGTGATCTCATCGTTGATCTCGAACGACCGGTCATCAAAATTGGCCGATCCGATCGCGCACCAGACGCCGTCGATCGTCATCACCTTCTGATGCAACAGCGTTGACGGATACTCGAACAGCCGCACGCCACAGCGCAGCAGCTTCTCGAAATTCCGGTGCCCTGCGTGCTGCACCATCGGATTGTCCGAGCCGCTGGTCGAGGGCATCATCACCCTGACGTCTACGCCGCGCGCGACGGCCTTGCCGAACGCTTCGATCGCTTCGGGCTCCGGAATGAAGTACGGATTCTGGATCCAGATCCGCTTTTTCGCGCAACAGATCACCGTGTGGTGCAGGATTTTCACGGTGGGCGCCGAGCCTTCCGGCTTCACGTAAGCGGCGTGAATTGTGACCGTCCCGGCACGCTCCAGTCGCGGGAATACGTCGTCACCCATAAAGAGCTCGCCGGTCTGCCCAACCCAGTTTTCGCTGAATGCAGCCTGCACGCTGTGGACGATGGGGCCTCGCAGCCTGACGCTCACGTCCGCGAAATGTTCCTTGTCCTCCGCGTTCCCGAGCCAGGTGTCGACGATGCAGTGACCACCCAGTAGCGCAACGCGACCATCGAGCACGGTCAGCTTCCGATGGTCCCGTTCGTTCATGACGCCGATGTTGCGGATGTGCCAGTCGTGAAACTTCTTCAGCCTGCATCCGGCGTCCTTCATCTGCTGCTCGGTCGACTTTCCCATCTCTTTCGCTCCGACCGCATCGAGCAGAACGCGGACTGCAACACCGGCACGCGCCCGTGCGCAAAGTGCATCGGCGATCCGTTTGCCGAGCACGCCCTCCTTCCACAGAAAGGTTTCGAAGTGGACCGAGCGCTTGGCGGCCGCAATCTCCTCGACCAGCACGTCGAAGAAGGCGCCATTTTCGAGAACTTCGACGCTATTGCCTTCGACCGCCGTGCCGAGCGTCAGGCCCGCCAGCGATGGCATCAACTCCTCGATTGGCGCGTCGCACTCCACGTGCAGCGTCGGGTTACGGTGGCGCTTGATCGACCAAATCACCGCCACGAAGAAGATGACGAGCCCGACAATGATCAGGACGGCCATTGCCGGGATCGTCGCGGTTCCGAACTCGCTCATGCAAAGCTCCTTCCGGCAGGATCATCTCATCAGTTGAGGCGGCTTCAATTTTGCCAAGAATGGCTTGCTTAAAATGCTTCTTCTCACCAGCGGAGCGATCGCGTGTCATTGGCAACCATCGGCAACAGACCGCGCATACGCGAGGGCTCGAGCGACGCCGAGGTCGCCCCTGATTCAACCGCGATACGCGTGCTGACGCTGAACGCGCATCAGGGCTTTAGCGCCTTGAAACGCCGCGACGTGCTCTCTCAGATCCGCGATGCGCTGCGAATGGCGGGTGCCGACCTGGTCTTTCTGCAGGAGGTTGGTGGCGCTGCGGACTCGGAGGTCTCGTCGCATCAATATGAGATTCTGGCCGATCGGGTCTGGCCGCAACACGCATACGGCCGCAATGCGGTTTCGACCAGCGGCCATCACGGCAACGCTCTGCTGTCGAAATACCCCATCGCGGCCTGGCAAAACATCGATGTATCGGTGGGCGGGTCCGAGGCGCGTGGAATGCTGCATTGTGTGCTCGATGTCCCGCATGCTCCGCATCAGCTGCACGCAGTGTGCGTACATTTCGGGCTGCGCGAGACGCACCGGCGGCGTCAGATAGAACGTCTGCTCGATCTGATTGCAGGACCGATACCAAGCGATGCGCCCCTGGTGATCGCTGGTGACTTCAATGACTGGCGAGGGAGCGCGCATCGGCGGCTGCTGAGCGACTCCTCACTGGAAGAGATTCACGCCGGTGCGAATGGACGTCCTGCGCGTACTTTTCCGGCGGGTCTGCCGCTCCTGCGGCTCGACCGGATCTATGTCCGCAATTTGCGCCATCGGCCGTTGCGGCTGCCGCGGCGTCCGTGGGCGACACTGTCGGATCATGCGCCGCTGGCGGGCGAGGTGCGATTATGAAACTCAAGGTCGAATGGTTCAGCGGCAACCGCGTCGACTTGCTTGAAAATGGCGACGCTTATCTGCCTGCGGTCTATGAAGCGATCGACACAGCCAGGCACGAGGTCGTGATCGAGACCTTCATTCTGTTCGAGGACCCCGTAGGGCGCGATCTGCAGCATCGCCTGATCGATGCCGCAGGTCGTGGGGTCGAAGTTGATGTGACGGTCGACGGCTTCGGAACGCCCGACCTCTCCGCCGCCTACATCACCGCCTTGACCGATGCCGGTGTACGGCTGCATGTCTACGAGCCGACGCCGGTCGTTCGCCATCTGAATCCGCTGCGCCGGCTGCATCGCAAGATTATTGTCGTCGATGGGCGGATCGCTTTTATCGGCGGCATCAACCTCTCCGCAGACCACCTGGAGAGTTTCGGCAGCAAGGCCAAGCAGGACTATG
>JBGTEW010000187.1:0-1699 GCA_041747615.1 Burkholderiaceae bacterium
GCTGCGAACACAGCGTCTGCCTTCGCCACGCGAAACAGAATGAAGTTGGCGGCCGAATCGAACGCACGCACTCCGGGCGTCGCCTGCAACTGGCCCAGCAGCTTGGCACGCTCGCTGCGCACCGCGGCCGCCTGTGAATCCAAAATCGACAGGTTCTCGAGCATTAGATCGGCGGTGGCCAGCGTCAACACGTTGACGTTATACGGCGGGCGCAGCTTCTCGAACTGTTCGATCCAATCGGCATCGGCTGCGAGGTAGCCCAGCCGGATGCCGGCCAGCCCGAGCTTGGAAAACGTTCTCAAGATCAGCAGGTTCGGGGTGCGCTTCAGCCACGGCATCCACGTGTCCTGCGCAAACGGCAGATAGGCTTCGTCGAGCACGACAATGCCCTGCGCCGCGCGCAAGACTGCTTCGATGCCGGTGCGGTCGAAGAGATTGCCGGTCGGGTTGTTCGGATACGCGATGAAGATGACCGCCGGGCGATGCTTGTCGATCGCCTTGAGCATCGCCTCCGTGTCGAGTGCGAAATTCTCCTTCAATGGCACGCCGACGTACTGGCAGTGATCGAAGCGCGCCGACATCTCGTACATTACAAAGCTGGGCGCCGGCGCCAGCACCGTGGCACCTGGCCGCGCGCATGCCTGAATGATCAGATGGATCAGTTCATCGGAGCCATTGCCCAGCATCAGGTACATGCCGGGGGGCAGCCCGATCGAACGCCCGAGCCTCTCCTTGAATCCGCGCGGGTCCGACAGCGGATAACGATTCAGCGCCTGATGTCCCAGGCGCTCACCGAGTTGCTGCTGCAGGCCTTCCGGCAGCGAAAAAGGATTCTCCATCGCGTCCAGCTTGACGAAACCGACCGCGCTTGGGACCGGATAGGCTTCAATCGAGCGCACGTCTTCTCGAATAACCGCCAGATTCGGGCGCGGACCGAGCCGATCGAGCGGGTTGGTAGGATCGATCATCGTGACGGTTCAGCGGCGATGCGGCACTCGGCGCTTGCCGCATGCGCAGGCAGGTGTTCGCCGCGCGCCAGGATGGCTGCGACTCTTCCCAGCGTTTGCGCGCCGGCGGCAGATACGCGCACGACGCTGGTCCGCTTCTGAAAATCGTAGACGCCGAGTGCCGATGAAAATCGCGCCGAGCGCGCCGTCGGCAACACATGGTTCGGTCCGGCGCAATAGTCGCCGATCGCCTCGCTGGTGTGACGTCCGAGGAACATTGCCCCGGCGTGCCGGATCTTCTCCGCCCAGTGTTCGGGATCATCGGTCGAAATCTCCAGGTGCTCCGGCGCGATTCGGTTGGCGATCTCGCACGCCTGGGTCAGATCGCGCGTCAGGATCAACGCGCCGCGGTTCGTTAGCGACACTTCGATGATCGCGCGGCGCGGCATCGACGGCAGCAACCGGTCGATCGACGCCTGCACCCGCTCGATGAACACCGCATCGTCGGTCAGCAATATCGCCTGCGCCCACTCGTCATGCTCGGCCTGCGAAAACAGATCGAGCGCGATCCAGTCCGGATCGGTCCGACCGTCGCAGATCACCAGGATCTCGCTCGGCCCCGCAATCAGGTCGATGCCGACGGTGCCGAACACGTACCGCTTGGCAGCAGCGACATAGGCGTTGCCGGGGCCGACGATCTTGTCGACTGCCGGAACCGTGCGCGTGCCGTAGGCGAGCGCAGCGACCGCCTG
>JBGTEW010000188.1:0-14874 GCA_041747615.1 Burkholderiaceae bacterium
ATGGATCATGTGATGGACAAGCTCGACGTTGTGCTGCTGAGGTCGGTGAACCCGGGATTCGGCGGGCAGGCCTTTATCGCCGAGTCGTTGCGCAAGGTCGCCGCTGCACGCGCCAGGGTAGACGCGTACCGGCGCGAAAGCGGGCGCGAGATACTGGTTGAGGTCGACGGCGGAGTGAAGATTGAGAATATTGCGCAGATTGCACGTGCGGGCGCTGATACCTTCGTTGCCGGCAGCGCCATTTTCGGCGCGCCGGACGCCAACGGAGGTTACGCCGGCGTGATGCGACGGTTTCGCGACGCACTCGCGGCGGTATGACCGCGCGTCTGGCGGCGCGCGCAGTGTTGATCGATCTTGACGGCACGCTGGTCGACTCGCTGCCCGACATCACCTGCGCGGCCAATCAAATGCTCGCCGACCTTGGTCGTTCATCGTTGCCGGCCGAATGCATCGCGGGGTACGTCGGCAAGGGCCTCGAAGTGCTGGTGCACCGGGTGCTGACCGGCTCGATGGAAGGTCAGGCGCCGGCCGAAGTCTTCGGCTCCGCCAAGCAGTCGTTCTACCGGCATTACAGCGAGGTCAACGGCAATGAGTCGCGCGTGTACGCCGGTGTGCACCAGGCGTTGGATGACTTGCGCCAGCACGGCATTCTCCTTGCATGCGTCACCAACAAGCCGCGCGCATTCACTTTGCAGCTTCTGGAGCGAACCAATCTGAAAGCGGCGTTTGCCGCCATTGTTAGCGGAGATGACACCGAGCAAAAGAAGCCGCATCCACAGCCGATGCTGCATGCCTGCGACCTGCTCGGTGTTTCAGTCTCCCAGGCGCTGGTCGTGGGAGATTCTGAAAACGACGTGCTGTCGGCAAGGGCGGCGGGCTGCCGCGTGATCGTGGTCGAGACCGGCTATAACGAAGGGCGGCCGGTTTCTGACCTCGATGCCGATGCTATAGTGCCTTCGCTTTCGCATGCGGCTCGCCTGATCGAGCCGCAGCCACATTGAATCCGACTACCGATGTCATCATCCTGCGAGACTTGCCGATTTTTCCTCGGGGCGTTGCACGCCCGGGGAGCCTGGCCCTGGCGTAGCTGAATTCAGCTCAACGCCGCCGTGTACTCGCGGCACTCGCCTTCAAATTGCTGCGTTGCTCGCGGCGCTCTCTTGTGATCAGGTAGCGGCATGACCGAACTGGAATTCAAGGCGCTGGCCGCGCAGGGCTACAACCGCATTCCGCTGATTTCCGAGAGCTTCGCGGATCTCGAAACGCCGCTGTCGCTTTATCTGAAGCTTGCCAACGAGCCGAACACGTTCCTGCTCGAATCGGTTGTCGGCGGCGAACGCTTCGGCCGTTATTCGTTTATCGGCATGGCGGCGCGAACATCGGTTCGCTCGTTCATTCGAGCCGATGGACCGACCACCGAAATCGTCGAAAACGGCAAGGTCACCGAAACGATTTCAGGTGATCCTCTGGCGGCAGTGCAGCGCTACATCGATCAGTTCAAGGTGGCAGTCCGCCCAGGGTTGCCGCGCTTCGCTGGTGGTCTGGCCGGCTACTTCGGTTACGACACGGTGCGCGTCATCGAACGAAAACTAGCGCCGCCGAAGCCGGATGACGTGGGCGTACCCGACATCCTGCTTCTGCTGGCCGAGGAGATTGCGGTCATCGACAACCTCGCCGGCCGCATTTACCTGATCGTCTATGCCGATCCCCGCCAGAGCGAGGCGTATGCGCGGGCACGGCAGCGATTGCGCGAGTTAAAGGCCCGGCTTTATCGCCCGATCGAACCGCCGCATGCGCGCGCCAGCGTCCGTCGCGAGGAATATCGTGAGCTCGCAAAAGCCGACTACCTGCAATCGGTCGCGAAGGCGAAGGAATACATCGCGGCTGGCGATGTCATGCAGGTGCAGCTGGGCCAGCGAATCCGCAAGCCTTATGCAGACTCGCCGCTGTCGCTGTATCGCGCACTGCGCACGCTGAATCCGTCGCCCTACATGTACTTCTATAACTTCGGCGACTTTCATGTCGTCGGTGCTTCGCCCGAGATTCTGGTTCGCAGCGAGGATCGACAAGGCCAGCGGTATGTCGCCATCCGTCCGATCGCCGGCACTCGGCCGCGCGGCGCCACCCCCGAGCAGGATGAGGTGATGGCGGCGGAGCTGGCTGCAGATCCAAAGGAACGCGCCGAGCACCTGATGCTGATCGACCTCGCGCGCAACGATATTGGCCGCATTGTCGAGATCGGCAGTGTCAAGGTGACCGAGCAATACGTCATCGAAAAGTACTCGCACGTGCAACATCTGGTCAGCCACGTCGAAGGGAAGCTCAAGGCCGGCATGAACAACTTCGATGTGCTGCGCGCTACGTTCCCGGCCGGCACGCTGACTGGCGCGCCGAAGGTTCGTGCGATGGAGATCATCGACGAACTCGAGCCGGTCAAGCGCGGTATCTATGGCGGAGCAGTCGGCTACCTGAGCTTCGCCGGCGATATGGATCTTGCAATCGCGATCCGTACTGCCATCGTCAAGGGCAATATGCTGTTTGTGCAGGCGGCTGCGGGGATCGTTGCCGATTCTGTTCCGGAAAGCGAATGGAAGGAGACTGAAGCCAAGGCGCGCGCCGTTCTACGGGCAGCCGAACAGGTCGAAGACGGCTTTGAGGGCGAATAGCAATGCTGTTGATGATCGATAATTACGACAGCTTCACCTATAACCTGGTGCAGTACTTCGGGGAGCTGGGCGAGGACGTGCGCGTGGTGCGCAATGATGAGATTTCGCTCGCCGAGATCGGCAGCCTTTCTCCGCAGCGCATCTGCATCTCACCGGGCCCGTGCACGCCCGATCAGGCGGGAATTTCGCTTTCGCTGCTGCAAGAATTTGCTGAACGAATTCCGATTCTCGGCGTATGCCTTGGACACCAGGCAATCGGCCAGGCGTTTGGAGGGAAAGTGGTTCGAGCCAGGGCGCTGATGCACGGCAAGGTGTCGCCGATCGATCACTCATCGCGCGGGGTATTCGCGGGTTTACCGGATCGCTTTAACGCGGCGCGCTATCACTCGCTCGCGGTCGAGCGCGAATCGTTGCCGGAGTGTCTTGAGATTTCAGCATGGACCGACGACGGCGAAATCATGGGTCTGCGGCACCGCACCTTGCCCATCGAAGGGGTCCAGTTCCATCCGGAATCGATCGCAACCGAGCACGGCCATGCGATCTTGCGGAACTTTTTGCGGTTATCGGAGAAGCGCATATGTCGATAGCACCTACCGAGGCGCTGGTTCGATGCATCGAGCATCGAGAGATATTTCAGGACGAGATGCTTTCGCTTTGGCGGCGCCTGATGAGCGGTGAGCTGACGCCGGTGCAGATTGCCGCGCTGACGATGGGGTTGAGGGTGAAAAAGGAAACCATCGGCGAAATCGCGGCTGCGGCGCAGATCATGCGCGAGTTCGCAACCAAGGTCGAGCTTACCGATCGCACGCATCTGGTCGATCTGTGCGGCACGGGCGGCGATTCGGCCGGCACCTTCAATATCTCGACCGCTTCGATGTTCGCGGCCGCCGCGGCCGGCGCGCGCGTCGCCAAACATGGTGGGCGCAGTGTGTCGTCGGGCTCTGGGAGTGCTGATGTATTGGAGGCGCTCGGCGCGAAGATCACGTTGACGTCCGAACAGGTGGCCAAGTGCATTGATGAGACTGGCATTGGTTTCATGTTTGCGCCGAATCATCACGCAGCGATGAAGCACGCGGCGCCAGTGCGCAAGGAACTCGGCGTGCGCACGATCTTTAACCTGCTGGGCCCGTTGACCAACCCTGCCGGTGCGCCCAATCAGGTGATGGGCGTATTTCACCCGGACCTGGTCGGAATTCAGGTTCGCGTGCTGCAGCAACTCGGCGCCAGCCATGTGCTGACCGTTTATGGCAAGGATGGCATGGACGAGGTATCGCTCGGCGCCGCCACGATGGTCGGTGAGCTGAAGGACGGTGTAGTGCGCGAGTACGAGATCCACCCCGAAGACTTCGGCCTCGACATGATTTCGAACCGCAGCCTGAAAGTCGGCAACCCGATCGAGTCAAAGGCGATGGTGCTCGAAGCGCTTGGCAACGTTGAAGGCACCCCGCGCGAAATCGTGATCCTGAATGCGGGCGTTGCGCTATACGCCGCCAATGTTGCCGACACGATCGGCGACGGCATCACCCGTGCCCGCTCCGCCATCGCGAGTGGCGCCGCTCGAAAGACGCTCGATCGCTTCGTCGCCACGACACAAAAACTCGCATCGTGAAGCACTCGGTTAAATCGGGGTCAGACCCCGATTTGAATATTCTTCAGCGGATTCTGGCGACGAAGCGTGGGGAGGTCGAGCAGGCCCGGAAGCTGCGTTCATTGATCGAGCTTCGTCGCGATGCCGAGGACCGGCGGGATCTTCGCGACTTCACTGGGGCGATCAGAAGCCGGCTGGCGTCCGATCGACCGGCGGTGATTGCCGAGATCAAGAAGGCGAGTCCGTCCAAAGGATTGCTGCGCGAGCCCTTCGATCCGGCGGCAATCGCCATGAGTTACGCAGCCAATGGTGCTGCCTGTCTATCAGTGCTGACAGATGCGATTTACTTTCAAGGCTCGCCTGATGATCTCGACATAGCGCGCGCGGCAAGCGGGCTGCCGGTCTTGCGCAAGGATTTCGTGGTCGATGCCTATCAGGTCTATCAGTCACGTACGTTCGCTGCCGACGCCATCCTGCTGATTGTTGCCGCGCTTGCGGATGCACAGCTGGCCGAGTTCGAAGCGATCGCGAACGCTCTCGGCATGGCGGTACTGGTTGAAGTGCACGACGCGGCTGAGTTGGAACGCGGGTTGCGCCTCGAATCCCCACTGATCGGGATCAACAACCGGAATTTGCGTTCGTTCGAGACATCGCTGCAGACGACTCTCGAACTGCTACCGCAGGTGCCGGCTGATCGAATCGTAGTGACCGAAAGCGGAATCCTCGCACCGTCCGACGTCAAGCGCATGCGCGCGGCGGGCGTGCACGCATTCCTGGTCGGCGAAGCATTGATGCGCGCGCCCGATCCCGGCCGGGAGCTTGCGCGGCTCTTCGAGTGATCGACACTGCGGAACTTGCGCCGGGCTGGTCGGCGTTGGTCGAAGCGTTCCTTGCATCGGTCGACGGCCAGAGACTTACCTCATTTCTGGCGGAGCGCGAGCGCGCCGGAGCGGTGATCTTCCCGCCACAGCCGCTGCGCGCACTGACACTGACTCCGTTCAATGAAGTTCGCGTCGTGATACTCGGACAGGATCCCTATCACGGCCAGGGGCAGGCGCATGGGCTCGCATTCTCGGTGGCGGCCGGAGTCAAGATTCCTCCCAGTCTGCGGAACATCTTTCTTGAACTGCAGCGGGATTGCGGTTGCACACCACCCGCCGGCGGCACGCTGGAGCGCTGGGCGCGGCAGGGCGTGTTGCTAACGAACGCGATATTTTCAGTCGAACGAGCGATGCCCGGTTCGCATGCGCGCAAAGGATGGGAATCGTTAACGGCGATGTTGCTCGATGCGCTTGCTACGGATCAGCAGCCGAAGGTGTTCATGCTGTGGGGGGCCTTCGCGCAAGCCTGGCTAGGCTGCATCGATAAGCCGCATCTTGTTCTGCAGGCAAATCATCCGTCGCCACTATCCGCCCGCCGCCCACCGGTGCCATTTTTGGGGTGCGGACACTTCTCGCGTGCCAACGCATTCCTTGATGCGCATGGCCGCGGAACGATCGACTGGTGCTAGGGCGCTGCCGCGCCAAGCCAGCGTCTGCGCAGCGACTTCGCGATCGCCGTACCTTTCGCGGCGACCTCCAGTGTGAACTTCAGAGGAGGTTGCGCAGCGAGCCTGACCGAAAACGGCATCAGCTCGTCTCGCCGGAACACGAGTATTTCGACCTCATCGCCGGCTGCGTAGCGCGATAGCAGCGTATCTATATTGGTAGGCGTGACACGCAGTCCGCCGGCGGCGACCAGTACATCGCCGGCCGATAGTCCCGCCGCTTGTGCCGGTGAACCGTCGAAGACGTGCGCCAGCTTGCAGTCGCCGTCGGCGTTGGTGGCCCGGGCTCCAAGCAAAGCGAAATGTGCCAGATCGACAGCGGGCTGCTGCCTGCAGATCACTCCGAAGGGTGCAAGCAACGCCGCGAAGTTGGGATCGTCGCTGCCTTCGGTCCACTCGGCAACTTCGCGCGCCAGCGAAATCCCGGTTGCCGTTTCCACGGCCTGCTCGATTTCATTTTCTTCGACGCCGCGATAGTGGTCGCCGGCTGCTTTCCATTTCTTCCATAGCAGCCGCATCACATCGTCGAGCGAACGCTTGCCTCGGGTCTGCGCGCGGATTGATAGATCGAGCGCAAGCCCGATCAGTGCTCCCTTCTGGTAGTAGCTGACGATGCTGTTCGGCGCATTCTCATCCTGCCGGTAATACTTGATCCAGGCATCGAACGAGCTGTCGGCGACGCTCTGCTTGAGCCGACCGGACCGCTGCATCACCGTCGTCATCGTTTTGGCCAGCGCGCTTAGATACTGCGTTTCGCTTAGCAAGCCGGCCCGCGCCAACAGCAGATCGTCGTAGTACGAAGTAAATCCTTCGAACGCCCACAGTAACCGCGTGTAGTTTTCCTGCGTCAGGTCATAGGGAATGAACGCTGCGGGCTTGAAGCGCTTGACGTTCCACGAGTGAAAATATTCGTGGCTCGCCACACCGAGGAAGCCTCGATAAGCCTCGGTCGAATCTTTCATGCCCACAAACGGCAATCCCTCTCGCTTCGTTGCCAGCGCGGTCGAGTTGCGATGCTCGAGGCCGCCAGAGGCATCGCCGCGTGCCATCGTCAGGAACGTAAAGCGATCGAACGGCGCTTTACGGCTACGGGGCTCGAATAGCTTCACCTGCGTTTCACAGATGCGAGCCAGGTCCGTCGTCAGGCGCTGCATATTGAGCTTCGGCACACGCCCGGTGATGGCGATCTCGTGCGGAACGCCGAGCACGTCGAATCGGCCCAGATTGAACTCGCCCATCTCGACCGGACAGTCGATCAGCTCGTCGTAATTGCGGGCCTCGTAGGTACCGAAGGTATGACGGCGCGTGCCGCGTATGGGCGACAGCCCGGTTGCGACGCGCCAGCTGCGGTAGGCCGCGCCGGCCGGAGGCAGGATATCGATGGAGCAGTGCTCGTGCTCATGGCCAATCGGCAACAGGAATACCGAGGTGCCGTTGAAGAACCCGTGCGTCTGGTCAAGGTGCGCGGCGCGCACCGACGGATCCCACGCATACACCTCATAGGCGAGCTCGATCTGCTTTGCCGGGGCCGCACGCCACGTGTGCTTGTCGATCTTTTCAAGCGACACCTTGCGCCCCCCTGCAAGCGCGGTGATCCTTCCGATGTTGCGTGCGAATTCGCGAATCATGTAGCTGCCGGGAATCCACGCCGGCAGCATGAACAGCTGCCCCTGCGGATCGGGCGTCTCGACGCGGCAAGTGACGTGAAAAACGTGTGCGGCGGGTGACGCGGCCCGAATGGCGTAGAAAGTGCTCATGCACCAAGCAACATAGAAAACCTCTGGCAATGATCGATAGCAGACTTACGCCTGCTTACTTGTCCGACCGATCGAAGCCGTGACCTTGATGACCACCCACACTGCGACACCGCTCAACATCACGTAGATGGCGATCTGGATTGCCTGATTTTCCAAGGTGAATACCAGGCTGCGATACAGCAGAAACAGGCACGTGCCGATAAACACGATCGGCAGAATCGGATACAGCGGCACTTTGAACGGGCGCGCGACGTGCGGATAACGCAGGCGAAGCACGAATAGGGCGATGCCGGTCAGTAGAAAGAAAAACCAGAAAACCGGTGCCGTGAAGTCCACCATGAACTTGACTCCGCCCTTATTGGCAACGGCGATCAGCACGATCGCCAGCGTGATGACGCCAGTTGTCACGAGCGCAGCCACGGGTGCGTCGCGCTTGGCATTCCACCCAGCCATGAAACGAAAAATCGACCAGTCTTTGCCAAGCGAGTAGTTGGTACGCGCAGCAACCAGCATCGTTGCGTTGATCGAAGTGAGCGCGCCCAACGCAACGACGCCGCTGATCAATTTTTCGCCGAAGCTCCCGAAAGCCTTCTGCGCGACGTCGGCCGCCACCTGCTTGCTGGCGGACAAACCTTCAAAGCCCAGCCCCACCAGCAGAGCGCCAACAAAAAGCAAGTAGACAGCGGTCACCAAGAGTAATGACAGCACAAGCACCCTGACGATCGCGCTGGCGCCGCCCTTAACCTCTGCCGAAATGTAGGCGGCTTCGTTCCAGCCGCTGAACGTGAACAGGACGAACAACAGCGAAGTGCCAAATAGGACAGGTATGCCCTCGGTTAGTGCAGCCGGCTTCGCCACGCTCGTCGCAGGCGCCATGAATCCGGCAACCACCACCACCATCATGCCGAGTACCAGCAATAAGGACATGGTGTTTTGTGTACGCGCCGACTCTCGCAAGCCGGCAAGGTTCACAGCTGTTAGCGCAACCACCACAAGCAGTGCATAAATGGCGGCCGAATGCTCGCCGAGCGACAGCACACGACTCATGTAATCGCCAAATATGAATGCGAGCAGCGCAATCGCGCCAGTTGTGATTACGGTAACGCGCGCCCAAGCGAAGAAAAAACTGACATCGCGGCCATAAGCCTTGGTCAGGAAGTGATAGTCGCCACCGGCGTCGGGGAACGCGGTGGCAAGCTCCGCGTAACAAAGCGCGCCGATAAGCGCGAGAACAGCGCCGGTGACCCAGGCCGCGAACATCCATTCGATCGAGCCCGTCATGCCCGCAACCAGCGGGGGAAACGAGAAAATCCCGCCTCCGATAATGATGCCGGTGATGATCATCACCCCGTCAAAGACGGACAAGACTTTGCGCGGTGCGGCGACCGCCGGTGCAGGGTGCGACAGAGAATTCATCATGCGTCTCGGAAATTGCAAAAGCCCCGCCAACGCGGGGCTTTTGACGAAGCGGGAATTGGCGCGGTCGTTACTTGCGGGTTCCGTTGACTTTTGTTTCGGCGCCTCCGGCAGCTTTTAGAGTGCCCGTCAACTCATTGCCGCGCACCGTTCCGGTCAGCGTGCGAGTCACGCCCTTGTCATCGTTGAACGCAAAGCGGACTTCTTCGCCGCGCACGGTGGCGCCGACCAGCGGCTGCTTAGCCCCGGCGAAAGCGACGTCGCCGCTGACTTTCTGATAGGTCTGCTTCAGGTTGACCGTGTACTGCGCATTACCCGCACCTTGCTCCCGTAGCGTCCATGTGCCTTCGACCTTCGCCGGGACGATCCACAGGTACGCGGTGCGATAGTCGACTTCCGCTGTTTCATCCGGTTCCCAGTCGCCCATCGTGAACTGATGCGAGGTGACTCGCGTGCCGGGTCTCATGTTCAGAATCGTGGGCCGCAGTCGCAGATTCAGTTCAGGTAGCAGATACATTGTGACGACGGTTGCTTTGCTGAAGTCTTCCTTGAACACATCGCCCTGGATGATGCGCGTCTTGCCAGCCAGATTTTCTGCCTGCACATAGCACTGGGCGAGCTTCGCCATGTCTGGGTTGTACTCGATGCCGACCGATGTGGCCCCGATCTTGCCGGCCGCGATTGCAATCTTGCCGTCGCCTGCGCCCAGGTCGTACACGATGTCCTGCGGTGTGACCTTCGCCATGCGGAGCATGCGTTGTACCACCTCGTCAGGGGTCGGCACCCACACAACATCCTTGCCGGACTGTCCGACCTGTGGCTTGTAATCGCGATCGCACTCCCGGCGATCCTTGGCGTCGACACTGACCGCAGCCGCGGCGAGCATGCCGGCCAGCGCAACTGCGGTGGTGTTACGAACAAAGCGTGACATCGTGGTTCTCCTTGTGATCAAGACGTGATTGGATTTTCAGTATGCGGTCCGGTTCCGGGGATCAACCAGCACAAACCGAACCATCAACCGCCCTCAACGGTTGACGTCGACGACAACTCTTCCTCGAATCTCGCCGGCAAGGATCGCACGGCCGGCGTCGAAGGCATCAGCGAACGGAATTTCGCGCGTAATCGTATCGAGCTTCGTGCGGTCCATCTCCTCTGCCAGGTGTTGCCACGCCTGTGTCCGTCGCTCGGCCGGACACAGCACTGAATCGATCCCAATAAGGCTGACTCCGCGCAAGATAAAGGGCGCGACAGTGGCTGGAAAATCCATTCCCTGGGCCAGTCCGCACGCGACGACGACCCCCCCGTGGCGCATCTGAGCGCAGGCATTCGCCAGGGTGTGACTGCCAACCGAGTCAATCACCCCGGCCCAGCGTTCCTTCTGCAGCGGTTTTCCGGCAGCGGACAACTCCGACCGATCAATAACGTCGGCTGCGCCCAACTGCTTCAGATAATCGGCCTCAGCAAGCTTGCCAGTGCTGGCGACAACGCGGTATCCGCGCTTTGCAAGAAGCGCCACTGCGAATGATCCGACGCCTCCACTGGCCCCGGTGACCAGAACCTCGCCGCCGCCGACATCGTTGTCGACCAGCGCCATCGCGGCCAGCATCGCTGTATAGCCTGCCGTTCCTATCGACATGGCGTCGCGGGTTGTCAGCGGTGCCGGTATCCGCACCAGCCAGTCTGCGAGGTAGCGCCCGCGCTGAGCCAGTCCGCCCCAGGCGGTCTCGCCGGCGCCCCATCCGTTCAGCACCACGGGGTCACCCGGGCGCCAGCTCGGTGCCCCACCGTTCAGCACGGTGCCCGCGCAGTCGATACCCGGGACCATCGGCCACTTCCGCACGATCGGAGACTTGTTCGTCAGCGCTAATCCATCCTTGTAGTTGATCGTCGAATAGTCAATCGCGACCATCGTATCGGCGCCGAGCGTATTTGTTTCGAGTTCGGAATCGTCCAGCTCTCGAAGTTCGGCGCGGAACTGATCGGCCTTGGTCAAATAGATCGCTTTGAACATCGACGACACGGCAGACGGGTGGCAGGCAAGCGGGACAGCGACGATACTACGGCTGCGCCAAGCGACCGTAGGGCAGCGAACGGCTGCAGATCGTTGTCGGCGAAGCAGCAGGTTGGACCGGTGCAGGCTCTCTTTTTAGTCTTTCCACTCCGCTTGAAGTGGGCATCGTGGCAAAATCGACCCCAGTTGCGAGAGTAGGAGTCAGTTGGCATCGACCGTTATCCCGCTGCGACAGGCTGCTGTAGAAAGTTCTCTTAAGCGCGCAGCCTTCGATTACGCCGGCGTTCCGATTCTGTGTGTCAACGCCGCAGGTCAGATTCTTGCGCTCAATTCGGAGGCAACGGGGCTGGTTGGGGGTACTTCGCACGACACGCCGATCGGCCGCAGCGTGGCCGAATTGCTTTCGTTTCCGAGTCATCATGCGTTCGCGCGTCGCTGGAATCGTCTGTGGACCCTTGCGGCGGGCGGTTCCCATGCCAGCGTGGAAACGAAGCTGCCGCTGCGTGGCGGTGGCCGCCTGACAGCGCGCGTTGCAATGCGGCTGTTTCGATTCGAGCAGGAAGAGTTCGCTTCGATCGCCATTACCGATACCGGTCAGACGCGGACTGAAGGAAAGCGGGTTCAGCTCGACGAAGCTCGTGCACGGGCGCTCGCGCAGCATCAGTCCGAGCTGACCGTCGTGCTGAACGAGGACCGGCGCGTCGTCTTCGCCAGCGCCGCACTCGAGCCGATTACCGGCGAGCAGGTGTTCGATGTGCTGGGGTCACCCTTCGAGTTCATCCTCGATCAGCCGTCGCGCATCGAGTTTCGTCGGGCGGTCGATCGCATTTTGCGCGAACCCCCCGGCGACCGGCAGGCGGCACCGTTGCTGTTGCGCACCCGCGCGGCGCTCTCGAGCAGCGGTCGCAGCATTTCCTGCGTCATTGCGAACCGGCTCGACGATCCCAGAGTGCGCGGGCTCGTGCTGACTGCTCGTGATCTGGGCCCGGCAGAGCGTGCACAGGCGCGCCGGCTGCGTTTCCGCGAGCGTCTGCTCGATCTCGCAATCCAGCCCAAGTCCGACTTTGCGCATGCGCTGTCGACCATTTTGCGCACGGCGACCGAGGTGCTGGACGTCAACTCGGTCAGCTTCTGGCGTTTGTCGCAGGACGGCGAAACTTTGCGGTGTGAATCACTGTTCGATCGCGGTCAGGATCGCTTCCTGCGCGACTGGAACGGCCGTGAGCTCACGGCCACGCGCTTCCCCGCCTACTTCGCCCAGCTGATGAACCGGCAGCCGGTGATCGTCAACGACACGCACACCTCGCGACTGACCTCTGCGTTTACCGGAGATTCGAGCTGGTCGCGAGTACGCGCTGTTCTGGACGTTCCGGTACTGGTCGAGGGCGAAGTCAGCGGCATGCTCAGCCTTCAGCATTACGAGACCCGCCACTGGGACGACGACGACGTCAGTTTCGCCAATACCACGGTGCTGATGCTGGCGCTGGCGCTCGAAGCCGCCCAGCGGCAGGAGGCAGAGACTCGCATCGAGCATCTGGCCTGGTACGACGGGCTAACCGGATTGCCGAACCGGAACTTGCTGCGCGAGACGATGCGCGATCTGATCATGACCGCAGCAAATCGGAAGCGTCGCATGGCGGTAATGCTGATCGACCTCGATCGCTTCAAGGATGTGAACGACACGCTCGGGCATCTGGTTGGCGATGCGCTGATCAAGTCAGCGGCCGACATTCTGGTAGAGACGGTCGGCGACGCCGGGACGGTCGCGCGCCTCGGAGGAGACGAATTCGTCGTGCTGGTCAACGAATTTGTGCATCGGCAGGAAGTTGCATTGCTGTCGGCGCGAGTCGCGCAGGCCTTGAACCGGACCGACCTCGTTCCACACATCGACACGCAGGTATCGGCTTCAGTGGGCGTCGCCCTCTTCCCCGAGCACGGGCGCGAGATGAGCACGCTGCTGAAGAACGCCGATGCGGCGATGTATCAGGCCAAGCGCGACGGTCGCAATCAGTTCAGCTTCTTCAATCCGATCCGTTACGAGCGCGCCGCGCGCGAAGTGCAGCTCGGGATCGAGCTCGTCAAGGCGGTACAAAGCGACAGCCCGCAGTTCATTTGCGAGTATCAGCCGCAGGTGGAGATGACCAGCGGGCGCGTGGTCGGCCTCGAGGCTCTGATTCGCTGGAGGCACCCGCTGCATGGAATTCTGACACCCGATCGCTTCATCGGCGTGGCCGAAGTCAGTGGATTGTCCGAGCGAATCACGCGCTGGGTGCTGAATGAAGTGTGCTCGCAGATCAATCGCTGGCGCGAAGTGAAGCCCGACTTCGATGTTCCGGTGTCAATCAATGTCGCCGGTCGCGAGATGGGATCGACTGCTCTACCGGCGCTGGTACGGGCGGCACTCGCCCGGCATGCGATTGTTCCGCAGCTGATCGTGCTCGAAATCACCGAGCGCACGCTGGTCAGGGAGAGTGAAATCAACAACGACGTGCTGGCTGAACTGGCCTCGCTCGGCGTCGGCCTGGTGCTGGACGATTTCGGCACCGGCTACTCGATGCTCGGCTACTTGAAGCGCATGCCGTTCACTGCGCTGAAGATCGACCAGTCGTTTATCGAAGGCATTCCGGGCGACGCTGACAGCCGAGCGATCGTGCACGCAATGCTGGCCGTGGCTCGCCATTTCAAACTGAAGGTAGTAGCGGAGGGTGTCGAGTCGATCGAGCAAGTCGAATACATGCGCGACATCGGTTGCGAGTTTGCGCAGGGATTCTTTTATGCTCGCGCGCTATCGTCGGACACGATCCTCGACTACCTCGCCCGGTCTGGCACATAACGTCCCGCTGACACGCCCATGAACTACGAAAGTATCGTCCTCGAGACGCGCGGTCGCGTCGGTTTGATTACGCTAAACCGGCCCAAGGCGCTCAATGCCTTGAACGACAAGCTGATGGACGAGCTCGGCGCCGCCTTGCTCGCCTTCGATGCCGACGACGGCATCGGCGCGATCGTCATTACCGGTAACGACAAGGCGTTTGCCGCCGGGGCCGACATCGGTGCGATGAGCGCGTGGTCGTACATGGATGTCTTCAAGTCCGATTACATCACCCGCAACTGGGAGACAATCAGGCGCGTGCGCAAGCCGGTCATCGCGGCTGTTAGTGGCTTCGCTCTTGGCGGTGGATGCGAGTTGGCGATGATGTGCGACATCATCATTGCCGCCGAATCGGCCAAATTCGGGCAGCCGGAAATCAAGCTGGGCATCATCCCTGGCGCCGGCGGTACGCAGCGTTTGCCCCGAGCGGTCGGGAAGGCCAAGGCGATGGACCTGGTGCTTTCCGCGCGAATGATGGATGCAGCGGAGGCCGAACGTGCCGGGCTCGTGTCCCGCGTCGTTTCGAGCGCATCGCTGCTGGATGAAGCCGTTTCGGTGGCGACCACCATCGCGGCCTTCTCCCTACCCGCATTGCTGATGGCCAAAGAGGCGATTAACCGAGCCTATGAACTCCCTCTCGCCGAAGGTGTCCTATTTGAGAGGCGTCTGTTCCATTCGTTATTTGCCACGGTGGATCAGAAGGAAGGCATGGCAGCTTTCGTTGAAAAGCGTTCACCGCACTTCAAACACCGCTGATTGACGGCGAGTTCAGGCTGCGCTGTTGATAATTCAGCTCTCGCCTCTACGTGATGAGTGGATTTGAGAGGCGTCTAGAAGACTCCGCCGGCAGTGTTGCTTGACAGCATTTTCGCTGGCCCTCATAATCGCGCCTCTTTGCGACTCCCGTTCCGCAACTCTGTAAAAAGTGCGTGCGACGGGCGTCTTGTTCTTTAAAAATGAAACAGCCGATAAGTGTGGGCGCTTAATGAACGGCGCAACCAGGTCGAAAAGTCTCACG